>NZ_JBNDMQ010000030.1:0-120619 GCF_050436665.1 Paraburkholderia sp. EB58
CAAAACCGTACCGCGCATTGTCAACATCACAACCACCCGGCACCGCTTCGTTCTGCGTCGCTGCATCAGCAGCAGAGAAACGAGATTATGAAGAACTTTCGCGACAGCGTCAACAGGTTTTTTTAACTTCCTGAACCCGCCCACCTCGCCGAAAGCCTTGCCACTGCTGGCTCTCCCGTCTCCCGCGCTCCGGTGTCCGGAACGCGAAAGAACGAGATTCTAGCGAGCCCAACCGGGCCTGGCAAGCTCTATCGGAAATTTATTTCAAGGGGCCTTCTGAACCGGCCGCGCCTCGTCAATCGGTGCTGGCCCGGACTCCGGCGCCAAGGTCCGCGCAGTAGAAGAGCCGATCGTCCAGTCATGCAATACGGTGTACGCCACGGCCAGCAGCGTGGGCCCAATAAATACGCCCAGGAAGCCGAATGCAAATGCCCCGCCGAGAATGCCCAGCATCACCAGAATCAACGGCATATCGCTGCTCTTGCCAATCAGGATCGGCTTGATGACGTTATCCGACATACCCACCGCGACCACGCCCCATATGACGAGGAAAATCGCCCAGCCCGTCGCACCGCCGTGGTAGAGCCAGATTGCAGCAGGTAACCAGACGATCACTGGACCGCCCGGGATGACGGACAAGAAGAACGTTGCCAACCCAAGCAACGCCGGGGCCGGCACCCCGGCGATCCAGCAGCCGAAGCCGGCGAGCACGCCCTGCACCAGCGCCGTACCGAGAATGCCGTAGACGACGCCGCGCACCGTGCTGCCTGCCAGCGCCAACAGGTACTCGGCACGTTCACCGGCAACGCGGCGCATACCCGCATTCAACCAGGCCGCCGCACCCTCGCCGCCGGTGTAGAAGAAGAACGCCAGCACAATACTGAGCGCGAGCAGCCCCAATCCATGCGTCACGGCAATGGCCGCGGCCAGAATCCATTTGCCGGCGGGCGCCGCAAGGGTGCGCATCTGCGCAATCAGCTCCGAATTGCCGCTGGTTAAATGCGCCCAGAAAGCCTCGATATTGGGACCGACCAGCGGTATGCGGACAACCCAGTCCGGCAGATCAGGCAACCCATCTTCAAAAAGCTTTTGCACCAGCGCGACGATCTGGTGCACATGGGCCCCGAACGCGAATCCCGCATAAACGAACGGCCCAAGAACCACGATCAGGATAATCAGGACGATCAGTAGCGCCGCGAGCTTGCGCCGGCCGCCAACCACCGCGGTGAGCTTGCGATACAAGCCCCATGAGCTGTAGCTAAGAATGGCGCCCCACAGCAACGCCGTCGTAAACGGCGCCAGCACCAGCAACGAACCACCCACCAGCACAATCAATGCGAACACGGCGGCAAGCCGCTCGATCAGTTGGTCCGATTTCACTATGAATCCCCCTCGTTGTGTCAGACCACAGCGCCGCTACGGCGTACGCTCATCGGCGCGACGCCGAAACCCGTCAGTATAAAAGTCCGTCGCGCAACGGCCCTTACCTTGTGTCAACTACCTGTCCCGGTCAACTCGCTGGGTGAGCCGAATATGCAGTCAAGGGGCTCCCCTTCGACCACGCCTGCGCCCTCCCTCACGCAGCCTGATCCATCCTGCATTACGCGCAAATGATAGGACGGCACAGAAAAGACTAGAATATACGGTTCTGTGCACCCCACTCCTGGATTTATGCGCTCGCGAATCGCCAAACGTCTCCCCCCCGATGCCGACAAGCTCGTCGGTCTCTCGCTCGCGCTATTCGCGTCGGGCAGCCGCACCGAGGACCGCTTCTGGGAAGCGAAGCTCGATGCGCTGCTAGCCAAGATCGTTCGCAACGCCAACCAGACGACTCTGGATGCCGCGCTCGACCATCTGCAGCAGAATCATCCGGACGCCTATGGGGCGCTCGCCGACATGGCGGAAACGCATAGCGAATCGTTCATCGTCGAGCACGACGGCGTGCCGCATGAAGCATTGCTGATCGCCGCGCCCGTGCTGGCCTGGACCCGCTACGCGATCCCGTCGGGCCCGCTGAAGGGCGACGCGGCGGACGCGCTGCGCGCTCATCTGCAGGCGCACGTGCTCGCCGCCGGCACCCGCGTGGCGATGGCGCCGTTCCTGTACAGCATCGACCAGTTGCCGCGCCATCACGTCGAAACGTGGCGCATCGCGCAACAGCTCGCGCAGGCGGCGCTCGGCGGCGGCCCCGCGAAAATCAACTTCGGTGAACTGCCCGAGACCTCGCCGATTCTGGCCGATCCGCGCTTCCTGCTGGCCGTGGTCGCGGCGCCTGTCGGCGCGCCGGTGTTCCGCTGGCAGGAAGAGGAACACGGCAACCGCATCGAGCGCGGCCAGTGCCTCGAACAATGGGCCACGCAAGGCGGCGCCAATCTGTCTCTGGCATTGCCCGGCTGTGAATTCGAGTGTCTACTGCCGGACGCCTACTACTCGGCTTGCCGCGACGCCGACGAACGCGTGCGCCCGCACACCGTGCGCACCGCCGTACGCTATCTGTTCGACACCATCAGCGCGGCGCCGGCCGATCTGCGCGCCGTGGTCGCGGGCTTCGGCGAGCGCCGGATCGACGAATATCGCGTCGGGTTCACGCGCCGCGGCAGCAACGATGTGATCTATGGCGTCGTCTGGCCGTTGTACGGCCGCGAAAACGGCGAGTCGGGCATCGACGAGGAACCGCAGGAAGCGGCGGCCTCTAACGGCCCGCTCGAAGAAATCGTCGCACTGCTGAAGGAAACCGGCGTGATGGACATCCGCCGTCATGCGGGCCGCTTCGAGCCCGAATATTGCGATGACTGCGGGGTGCCGCTGTACGCCGACCCGCTCGGCGAAATCGTGCATGCCGAAATGCCGGAAGACGCCGAACCTGCGCAACCGCATTTCCACTGACGCAACCCGCCACTGCCTGGCCGCCGTCGGGCCCCGCCCCAAGGGGCGACCCCGCGCGCTGACCAGCCAAAACGGAACGGCCCGATCGGCTTACGCTGATTGGGCCGTTTGCTTTTCCGGGAGGCACCGACTATGCCAATCATCCTATGCCTTCCGGCCAGGCCGTCAAGACACCTGGAATTTGTCATCATTAGGGCCGGTGGCGCATCGCAATGCAACCGGCCTCATCTGCCGCTCGCGAGCATCGCACCACCACGACCGATTCATCTGGAGGCAAGGCATGCGTTTCTCGGTACTCAACTCCGACGCGGAACGACGCGACGGGCTCAAGGCGCTGTTGCGGCAAATCGACCGTCAGGCACGTTTCAACGAAGCACAGGACTGGCGCCAGGTTGATCGCGCGTTGCGCCGGCAACTACCTGATCTGCTGGTTATCGACTGGCAGGACTGGATGTCGCCCATGGAGATCCGCCGGCTGTTGGCCGAGCACCCCGGCCTGCGGGTAGCCGTACTGACCGACGATACCTCGCCGAAATGCGTGCGCAATCTACTGGATAAAGGCGTGCTCGGAGTGGTTCTGCGGGACACTGATCCGCGCCTGATCGTGCGGGCGCTCGAGATCGTGCTGCTCGGCGGCCACTACGTCCCGGCGGGTGCGTTGGCCCTTCCGCCACCGCCGCAGCCCGAACCCGCGCCTCGCCAACCCGAGGTCTCGACCAAGCCGCCACCCCGCCGCACGCGGCTCGCGAGCGGCCTGTCGCCGCGTCAGGAGCAGATCATGCGTTGCGTCCACATGGGCAGCACCAACAAGATGATTGCCCGCACGCTCGGTATCAGCGAGGGCACCGTCAAGATCCATCTGGCCAGCATCTTCCAGCAACTGGGCGCTCCCAATCGGGCGGCCGCCGTGGCGCTCTACAACGGCTGGTTGTCGGCCCATCTCGAAGTGCTGCGCAGCGACCATGAAAGCGCCCCGCGGCCGGTCATGGGCCAGCCCGGAGCTGTCCCGTTGCGCCCCCGCAACCCGCCGCCGTTCAAGTACCCGTTGCCGGCTAACGACAGCACGGAGAATTTGCCGATGGCGGCCGAACCTACCGTTCCATTTGGCGATCCCGGTTCCGAGGAATCAAGCTGACGAAGCCGAGCCGCCCAAGGCGCGCCGGCCCGTTCGCTATCGGTGTTTCATCTCCGGCATGAAACCCACCCGTCCGTTGCATGCTGGCATGGAATCCGCTCACACCTTTTTCCGTCCAACGAGTAATATGAGACGTATGGGTTTCCTCTATACACCGCTTCCGCTATGGGTCGCTGTCGGTGGCTGGATCGCCACCGCGCTGCTGCTCGCGCTCGCGCTGTGGAAAAATCCTTTCAAAAGACTACAAGACGCGACGCTTCAACATGTCTGGCTCGCCATCATCGTTGCCGTTTCGGTGCTATGGGCCAGCAACGCGTGGCTCGACGACGGCACCGTGATGCATCTGCTTGGTGCGACACTGGTCGTCACGCTGTTCGACTGGGCGCTGGCGCTCGTCGCAATGGCCGCGGTCACGGGGCTTGCGGCGGTCGTCTTCGATGCTCCATGGCAAGGCATCGCATTCACGTTCATTATCTACGGTGCATTGCCGGTCGGCATCTCGGCGTTGCTGCAGCGCGCCTGCATTGCGTGGCTGCCGCGCAACCTGTTCATGTTCATCTTTGGCCAGGGCTTCGTGTCGCCCGCTATTGCGGTCGCGCTAACAGCCGGCGCCGCGGTGGGCACCCACATCGCGATCTCCGGTGGCTCACTGACCGTTGTGCCCGTTGGCTACGCGTTCAGCGTCTTTCTGCTTGCAACGGGCGAAGCCTGGTTCACCGGGATGTCCACAGCGTTAATCGCGGTCTACCGGCCTGCGTGGGTCACGACGTACGATGTACGCCGCTATCGGCTAGGCGGCCCGCGCATCTGAAGCAATCAGACTCAGTGCTTCAGTTTCAGTACTCAAAGCACTGACAATACATCGCATCCTGCTTGCTGAACCGCGGCAATCAGCCGCCATCACGCGTGCGCGATTCGAGACCACGAACCGCGACAAGGCAAATAATTTGTGTCAGGATTGAACTCCTCCCAGTCGTCAGGCATCTTACGTGCCTGATGTCTCAATAGCGTCTAACGAACTAGATGGATCGCACTAACGTACCGCGCCGATTGCTGCGGGTGGTCGGCCGGTTAGCGGCATGTGTAGCGAGTGTCTCGCTCATATGCACCGCTCCCGCATTCGCCGATCAGCTCGAACAGCACAACGAACTCGTCAATAAATTCGTCAATGACATGCACGCCGATCCGCTCGTGGCGGACTGCGCAGCGCATGGCAATTTTGTCGCCAGCACCTCCAGCGCCTTCGACCACGTCGAATTCCCGCCCAGCTCATTCGATAGCGCCCATGCGTCGGTCACGCCGTGGAACGATTCGTTCGACGAGGGCAAGCAGCGCGTCAAGGTCGACAACATCGTCACGGTGGAAGGCCTTGGCATCCGCCAGAATGGCGACAGCAACGACCCTGCCGATCTGAAATTCCGCTGCGGCTACGTGGGCAACCAGATGCTTGCGTTCAGCTGGAATGATCCTGTGCCGCCGGCCAGACCGAGCGTGTCGAAGCCTTCCGGCAAACACAAAGGCGGCAAGGGTAAGCACTCAACCGGCAACAAGTCGTCGGCGAACAAATCGTCTGGCAAGAGTTCGAAGAAATCCACTTCGAGTAAGTCGAGCGGCAAATCAGGAAGCAAGAAAACGTCGGCCAAGAAGAAGCAATGACGCACTAGCACGAGAACTTGGCTGCCAATTGCAGCGTCCGGCAAACAAAAACAAAAACAAAGCGAGGCATACGCTCAATGCGCATGCCTCGCTTTTTTGCTGCTGCGACGAATGGCGGTGGTAGCGGCAACTTATCCCGCACCTCATCCAGTCCCGCGTTAGGCGAACGTCTCGACGTGGCGCAGGATCGCCTGCAGCATCGCAGCACCGAGCGACGCGCTACGCTCGCCGTTCCAGCCCACCCGTTCGTCCGGCAGATTCGCGTTGTCCTTGAACGGCATCTCCAGCGTCAGCGACAGGCAACCGAATTTATTGCCGATGTACTTCGACGCAAGCTTCAGCGCATCTTCACGGTATTTGCTCGCCGCGTAGCCGTATTTGTCCTGGAAGTCCGGGCTCGCATGCTTGAACGCTTCGATAAAGGCCTTCTGCTCCTCGCCTTGGCGCTCGGTGAAGCCCGGCAACATTTCGGAGCCCGCCACGAACACATATGGCAGCGCCTCGTCGCCGTGGATATCGAAGAACAGATCGCAACCGGTCGCATGAATGGCGTCGCGCACCAGCAGCACTTCCGGGCTGCGCGCCGCGTCGGGCTCCATCCACTCGCGATTCAGATTCGCGCCGGCCGCATTGGTGCGCAGATTGCCGTGCACGCTGCCATCGGGATTCATGTTCGGCACGATATAGAACACCGCGTGATCGTAGAGCTTGCGCGCGACCGGGTCGCCCGCCCAATCGCCCCAGCCGGCCAGACGCTTGACCATGCCTTCGACAAACCATTCGGCCATCGTTTCACCCGGATGCTGGCGCGCGATGATCCAGATCTTCTTTTTCGGCGTAGCGCCGGTTTGCGGCGTACCGAGCGTGAGCAAGGACATTGGCCGGCCTTCGACGGTGAGGCCGAGTTCGGTCAGCGTCGCCTGCGGCATTTGCTGCACGGCACCGAGAAACTCCGAGTGACGCTCTTCGCCGTACGGCTCGAAGTACGCGTAGTAGACACGGTCGAAGTCGGGCGTATGGTCGATCGTCAGCACCCGGCCGTCGTACGAGGTCGGCACGCGGAACCAGTTCACGCGGTCGTAGCTCGCCGCTGCCTGATAGTCGCGCCACCCTTCGGCGAATGCGCAGTCGGCGGCATTCTCGAAGGTCATCACGCAGCGCTCGCCTTGCGCACCGGAGAGGCGAAAGTAGAACCATTGCGCAAAGTCGGCGTGGCTATCGCGGCGCACACGCAGACGGATGTTATCGGCCTGCTCGCAGGACAGAACTTCGATCGCGCCTGCGTCGAAGTTGCTGGTAATGGATAGTGTCATGATGTTTTTCCCGGCTTGTTGGCCAGTTGCAGTCGGTGCGGCACGCTTAAATCACTTAACTCGCTCAGTTAACTCGCTTACTTATCTCGCTTACTCGGCGATACGGCGGCGGAACACGTAAGTCGAATCGTTCGATGCCTCGGCGTCGAACGCATAGCCTTCCGTATCGAAGCCCTTGAGCTGCTCCGGTACGTCAAGGCGGTTCTCCACGGCAAAACGCGCCATCAGGCCGCGGGCACGCTTCGCGTGGAAGCTGATGATCTTGTAGCGGCCGCCCTTCCAGTCCTCGAACACGGGCGTGATCACCGGCGCATCCAGCAACCTGGGCTTCACGGACTTAAAGTATTCGCCCGAGGCGCAATTAACCAGCACTCGCGCCGCGCCAGCGTTCTTCTTCAGTTGCGCATTCAGGGCCTGCGTGATGCGTTCGCCCCAGAACGCGTACAGATCCTTACCGCGTGCGTTGGCAAAGCGTGTCTTCATCTCGAGCCGGTACGGCTGCAACAGGTCGAGCGGACGCAGCAAACCATACAGCCCCGACAGCACGCGCACGTGCTTCTGCGCGAAGTCCAGATCCGCCGACGACAACGTCTTTGCGTCGAGCCCTTCGTACACGTCGCCGTTGAATGCGAGCACCGCCTGCTTGGCGTTGCTGGTGTCGAACTTCGTGGACCACTCCGCGTAGCGCTGGAAGTTGAGCTGCGCGAGCGGATCGGAAATGTCCATCAACGTACTGATCTGCTGCGGCGACAGACGGCGCAATCCACCGATCAATTCGGCAGCGTCGTCGACAAAATCGGGGATCGTGTGCTTTTTGACGTGCGGAGGGGTTTCGTAGTCGAGCGATTTCGCCGGCGACAGAACGATTATCATAGAGGCTTGCAGGCACGCCGTGCCTGGCGTTAATGACGAAAGCCAGATTGTAACGAATGCCCGCCTCCCCTGCCGCACGCGCACTGCGCGTGGTCCTCGATTCGAACGTCTGGATCGATATTCTCGTGTTCGACGATCCGCACACGCGTCCTATCCGCGCCGCCCTTGAAAGCGGCGCGCTCGAGGCCTTGATCGACGCCCGCTGCCTCGCGGAACTGACCTACGTGCTCGATTACCCGCAGTTTGCGAAGCGCGAGATCGATAAGACGGCGGCGCTCGCCACGGTTGCGCGCCTCGCGCAACTCGTCGAAGGGGCGCCCGGACCGACGCCCACTCCCGCTGAAGACGCGCGGCCGCTGCCGAAGTGCAAGGACCGCGACGACCAGAAATTCCTCGAACTGGCGCACGCCGCGAAGGCCGACTGGCTGGTCTCGAAGGACCGCGCGGTGCTGAAACTCGCGCGCCGCATTGCTCGCGATTTCGGTTTCCAGATCGCCCAGCCGGCGCCGTTCGTTGCCGCCTGTGCGCTGCAAGCCGAGGAGCCTGCGCCCGCCTGATGCACACGCCGCGGCCCAATTCCCTACAATCGAACTTCACTCCCGTCTTCCAGACCACCGCCTAAGCACCGATAGCGCCATGAATGCACCGCACGATACGCCGATGACCCCGTCGTTTCCGTCCCGTCTGCCGAACGTGGGCACCACCATTTTCACCGTGATGAGCGCGCTCGCCGCGGAAAAAGGGGCCGTGAACCTGGGCCAGGGCTTCCCGGACTTCGGTTGCGATCCGCGTATCGTCGACGCGGTGTCCAACGCCATGCGCGACGGCCACAACCAGTACCCGCCGATGGCGGGCGCCGCGCCGCTACGCCAGGCCATCGCCGACAAGATCGCCAGTCTGTACGGCCGCCGCTATGACGCGAACAGCGAGATCACAGTCACGGCGGGTGCTACCCAGGCCCTGCTGACCGCGATTCTTTGCGCGGTGCATCCGGGCGATGAAGTCGTCGTGGTCGAGCCGACCTACGACAGCTACCTGCCGTCCATCGAACTCGCGGGCGGCAAGCCGGTGTTCGTCACGCTGGACGCGCCTGAGTACCGAATCCCGTTCGACAAGCTGGCCGCGGCCATCACGCCGAAGACCCGTCTGCTGCTGATCAATACGCCCCACAATCCGACCGGCACCGTATGGCGCGCCGAGGACATGCGCAAGCTCGAAGAAATCGTGCGCGGCACTAACGTGTTGATTTTGTCTGATGAAGTGTACGAACACATGGTGTACGACGGCGCGCCGCACGAGAGCGTCGCCCGTTATCCGGAACTCGCGCAACGCAGCTTTGTGGTGTCGAGCTTCGGCAAGACGTATCACGTGACGGGCTGGAAGGTGGGCTATGTCTCAGCACCCGCTGCCCTCACCGCCGAATTCCGCAAGGTTCACCAGTTCAATGTGTTCACGGTGAACACGCCCATGCAGGTCGGGCTCGCGGAGTACATGCGCGACCCGGCGCCTTATCTGGACCTGCCCGCGTTCTATCAGCAGAAGCGCGATTTCTTCCGTGCCGGCTTGGCGAATACGCGCTTCAAGCTGTTGCCGTGCACTGGCACCTACTTCCAGTGCGTCGACTATTCGGCCATCAGCGATCTGCCGGAAGCGGAGTTCGCGCAATGGCTGACGGGCGAAATCGGCGTCGCAGCCATTCCTGTCTCGGCGTTCTATCACGAGTCGCATGAATCGGGCGTGGTGCGCTTCTGCTTCGCCAAGCAGGAAAGCACCCTCGCCACCGCGCTCGACCGGCTGGCGCGCCTCTAGGATGACGCCCGCGATGCCGCGAACGAGTCCGCGTTCTGCGCCATCGCATGGGGCAGCGGCGTGCGCGGACGCGGCGCCGTGCTGCCTGGACCGCTCAAGCTATGCAAGCCATTGGGGCCACGGCGGCGTCTCAAGGCTTGCTGGTCGCCGCGATACACGCCTTGCGGTCCGCCGTCACGCGCTGTGCCGCCGGCCGCTCGCCCACCACCTTCACATAACGCTTCCAGTCCACGCCGGCGTCGAGCAGAAAGTCGCGCCCGTAGATGATCTGCGTCGTCATGCCCAAGAGTGGCAGGCTCACGAATGCCGCCGTATCCGCCGCCCCGAAGCGGGCGCCGCGCAGATAGGGGTCGAACTTCGCGAGCCGCCTGAAGCCGGCAATGTGACGCGTCAGCAGCTTTTCGACGCGCCCTTTGGTCGCGTCGGTCACGGTGCCACCGAAGAAGGCTTCCTTGTACAGATCGCGCACCACCAGTTCCAGATGCAGGTCGACGAAGGTGATCAGTTCGCGCTCTTTCGCCGCTTCCCACGGGTCGGCGGAAAAAATCCCCTTCTCGGGAAAGCGCGCATGCAGGTATTCGACGATCGCCTGCGACTCGCACAGGTCGCCGTGTTCGGTCTGGATATACGGCACCTTGCCAAGCGGCGAGTGCGCAAGCAGCGCCTCTTCCTGACTCGTCATCACGAACACCTCCTCGAACGGGATGCCGTGTTCGAGCAGCACGAACTTGACCTTGTTGTAGTAGTTGGACAGTGCAAAGCCGCACAGCTTGATCATCAGGTGTCTCCTTCTGACGGGTGGTCGGAGCCGCTCACCGGGAACACGCTGGCGGCCTTTGAATCAATCATCCAGTAAATTGTACGATCGTGCTATTCTAAAATAACCATGGAGTCGAGCAACCCAATGACCTCTCGCAATTACAGCATCGAGACTATCGGCATTGTTGGAACAGGCGCAATGGGGCGCGGCATTGCGCAGATCGCTGCGCTGGCGGGCCTGACGGTGCGTCTGTACGACACCAATCCGGCTGCGGTCGGCGCGGCGCGCGACTACCTCGCCGACACCTTCGCCAAGCTCACTGCCAAAGGCAAGCTCGAGCAATCGCGCTCGCTTGCCGCGCTCGCTCTCGTGAGCGGTGCGCAAGCCGTCGGAGACCTCGCGGATTGCGATCTGGTGATCGAAGCGATCGTCGAAAAGCTCGACGTGAAGCGCGCCCTCTTTCGCGAACTCGAGACCGTCGTCAGCGGCCGCTGCGTGCTGGCGTCGAATACTTCATCACTATCGATCACGTCGATTGCCGCGGGTTGTACCGACCCAACACGCGTGGTCGGCTATCACTTCTTCAACCCCGTGCCGCTGATGAAAGTCGTCGAAGTGATCGACGGCCTGCGCAGCGATCCCGCCGCCGGCGACGCGCTGATGGACCTCGCGCGCCGCATGGGTCACACGCCGGTACGCGCGAAGGATATGCCGGGCTTCATCGTCAATCACGCCGGCCGTGGCATGAATACCGAGGGCCTGCGCGTAGCGGGTGAAGGTGTTGCCAGCTTTGTCGAGATCGACCGCATCATGCGCGAGCAGGCCGGCTTTCGCCTTGGGCCATTCGAACTGCTCGACCTGACCGCGCTCGACGTCTCGCATCCGGTGATGGAATCGATCTATCACCAGTTCTATGAAGAGCCGCGCTTCACGCCGTCGCCGATTACCGGTACCCGCCTCGCGGGTGGGCTGATCGGCCGCAAGACAGGCGAAGGTTTTTATCGCTACGACGACGGCAAGCAGCAAGTGCCCGAGGAAGCACCCGCGCCGACCGAGTTGCCCAAGCGCGTATGGGTCAGCAAGCACTATCCCGAAGCGCGTGAGGCGGTGCTGCAACTCGTCGCCAAGGCCGGCGTGGCGCTCGACGAAGGCGACACGCCCGCCGCGGACTCGCTCATCATCGTGACGCCGTTTGGTCACGACGCCACGACCGCTGCGGTGGACGAAGCGCTCGATGCGAGCCGCGTGGTCGCTGTGGATGCGCTGTTCCCGCTCGTCGCCGCGCAACGCCGCACATTGATGACGACGCCGGCCACAACACGCGCCGCACGCGACACCGCGCACGCGTTGTTTGCCGCCGACGGCATCCCCGTTACGGTGATCCGCGATTCGACCGGCTTCGTGGCACAACGCGTGGTGGCGACGATCGTCAATATCGGCTGCGAGATCGCGCAGAAGCAGATTGCTACGCCCGAGGATATCGACCTCGCCGTGACGCTGGGTCTTGGCTATCCGCGCGGTCCGCTTGCGCTCGGCGACGCACTCGGCGCAAAAACGCTGCTCACAATCCTGCGCAATATGTTCAGCGTACTGGGCGACCCGCGCTATCGTCCGTCGCCGTGGCTTGCGCGGCGTGCGCAACTGGGTCTGTCGCTCACGCAAGGCGACGCCGCCGATGCAGTCGATGCACAGCCGGGAAGCCAGTCATGAGCGCCGAACTGCTCACCTCACGCCCGGACGAAAGCGAATCGACCCTCGTCCTCACGCTGTCGAACCCCGGCGCGCGCAACGCCTTGCATCCCGACATGTACGCAGCGGGCATCGAGGCGCTCGACAGCGCCGAGCGCGACCCGTCGGTCCGCGCCATCGTGCTCACCGGTGCAGATCAGTTCTTCTGCGCCGGTGGCAACCTCAACCGGCTGCTCGAGAACCGCGCGAAGGATCCGTCTGTGCAGGCGCAAAGCATCGACATGCTCGGCGAATGGATCGCCGCGCTGCGTTCCTCGTCGAAGCCGGTGATCGCAGCCGTCGAAGGCGCAGCCGCCGGCGCAGGCTTTTCGCTGGCGCTCGCGTGCGACCTGCTCGTCGCGGCCGACGACGCGAAGTTCGTCATGTCGTATGCGCGCGTCGGTCTCACGCCGGATGGCGGCGGTTCATGGTTCCTCGCGCAGGCCTTGCCCCGCCAGCTCGCCACTGAAGTACTGCTGGAAGGTAAGCTGATCGGCGCCACGCGTCTGCATGAACTCGGCGTCGTGAATCGTCTCGCGAAACCGGGCGCGGTGCGCGACAGTGCGATTGCATGGGCGGAAGAGCTTGGCAAAATCTCGCCAAACGCTACAGCCCGCATCAAGACGTTGATCGCCGCCGCCGGCGCGCAGCCGCTCGCCGATCATCTGGTGGCCGAGCGCGACAACTTCGTCGCCTCGTTGCATCACGGCGACGCGCTCGAAGGGATCACCGCGTTCCTCGAAAAGCGCGCTCCGAAATACAAATGAGCAACACACCGAGCCAGTGAGCGAGCCCGCCATGCCTGAATTCCAATTGCCGAAGCGCCGCCGCATCTACCTGATGCGTCATGGCGACGTGACGTACTTCGACGCCACCGGCCGGGCCATCGATCCGGAAACGGTGCCGCTGAATGCCAACGGCCGTGAACAGGCCAGCGCGGCGGGCCAGGTGTTCGCTCTGCAACAGATCCGTTTCGACCGGGTCATCGTGAGTGGTTTGCCACGCACGGTTGAAACTGCACAGCGCGTGCTGGCCGAGACTCATCAGCATATCGAACTCGAGATTGAACCGGCGCTACAGGAAATTCGCGGCGGCAAGCTGAGCAATATCCCGGCCGCCGATATCGAAGCAGCGTTCCTCAGCGTGTTCGACGGCGTGGTCCCGGACAGCACACGCTTTCTCGGCGGCGAGACGATCGGCGAGCTGTTCGACCGCGTGCTGCCGGCTGTCGCAGCACTGCGCGCAGATGACTCGTGGGACACCGTGTTGCTGGTTCTACATGGCGGCGTGAATCGCGCCATCCTGTCGCACGCCATCACGGCAGGCGGCCGCACGTTCTTCGGGCATCTGTCGCAGGCCACCGGCTGCATCAACGCGTTAGATGTCGGCCCCGCGCCGCGCGACTGGGTGCTGCGCACGCTCAACTACTCGCCGCCGTCACCGCTGCATCGCGACGTGCGGAATACGACAATGGAAATGCTCTACGCCCAATTCATTCAATACAAGCGTGAGGCGTAGCCAATACTGAACTGGAGGAGACAATGGGCAAAGCCACGCAGACGGGCGAACCTGAACAGAAGCCGGACTACTCTGCATTCGAAGGCACACGTCCGGTCACTGAACGACAACGCTTTGACAGCGACGCGCTCGGCGCCTGGCTTGCGCAACATGTCGACGGCTTCGCCGGGCCGCTCACCATCGAGCAGTTCGCCGGTGGCCAGTCGAATCCCACCTTCAAGCTGATTACGCCGTCACGCACCTATGTGATGCGCGCGAAACCCGGGCCTACGGCGAAGCTGCTGCCGTCGGCGCATGCGATCGAGCGCGAGTATCGCGTCATGCATGCACTCGCCGGCACCGACGTGCCGGTCGCGCAGATGCTCGCGCTGTGCGAGGACGAAAGCGTGATCGGCCGCGCGTTCTATGTGATGGAGTTCGTCGAGGGACGCGTGTTGTGGGATCAGTCGCTGCCCGGCATGACACCCGATGAACGCGCTGCAATTTACGACGAAATGAATCGCGTGATCGCGGCACTGCATAGCGTCGATGTCGCGAGCATCGGCCTAACCGACTACGGCAAGCCCGGCAACTACTTCGCGCGGCAAATCGGCCGCTGGAGCAAGCAATATCTCGCCTCGGAAACCGAGCATATCGATGCGATGCATCGGCTCATCGAATGGCTGCCGCAGCATATGCCGGACGAAACCGGCGAACGCGTCTCGATCGTTCATGGCGACTACCGGCTCGACAACCTGATCTTCCATCCACATGAGCCGCGCGTGCTCGCCGTGCTCGACTGGGAACTGTCGACGCTCGGTGATCCGCTCGCCGACTTCGCCTATCACTGCATGGCCTGGCACGTCGACCCGGCGCAGTTCCGCGGCATCGCGGGGCTCGACTGGGCTGCGCTCGGCATCCCGGACGAAGCGCATTACGTCGAACGCTATTGCAAGCGCACCGGCTTCGAAATCCACGGCGACTGGAACTTCTACCTGGCGTACAACATGTTCCGGATTGCCGCGATCCTGCAAGGCATCATGAAACGCGTCGTCGACGGCACCGCAGCGAGCGCACAAGCGCTCGACGCTGGCCGGCGCGCCAAGCCCATGGCGGAACTCGCCTGGCGCTACGCGCAGAAAGTACGCTAACCGACACTCCTGTCATTCGCGAGGTATTACATGAATTTCGATTACACCCCGAAGGTTCAGGCACTGCGTGAGAAATTGCTCGCCTTCTTCGACGAACACATTTACCCGAACGAACGCGCGTTCTCGGACGAGATTGCGCGTAACCGCGCAAACGGCAATGCCTGGCTGCCGACGGAACTAATCGAGCAGCTCAAGCAGAAAGCGCGCGACGCCGGCTTGTGGAATCTGTTCCTGCCGGACTCCGAACGCGGCGCCGGGCTGACGAACCTCGAATACGCGCCGTTGTGCGAAATCATGGGACGCGTGCCCTGGGCGCCGGAGGTGTTCAATTGCAATGCGCCCGACACCGGCAACATGGAGACCATCGAGCGCTACGGCAGCCCAGACAACAAACGCCAGTGGCTCGAGCCGCTGCTGCAGGGGCAGATCCGTTCTGCCTTCCTGATGACCGAGCCGGAAGTGGCGTCATCGGATGCGACGAACATCCAGACGAGCATCGTGCGCGATGGCGAAGACTATGTGATCAACGGCCACAAGTGGTGGTCGTCAGGCGCGGGCGATCCGCGCTGCAAGGTCTACATCGTGATGGGCAAGACCGATCCCGATGCGCCGCGTCATCAGCAGCAATCGATGATTCTTGTGCCGGCCGACGCTACCGGCATCACCGTGCACCGCCCGCTGACCGTATTCGGCTATGACGACGCGCCGCACGGCCACATGGAAATCACGCTCGAGAATGTCCGTGTGCCGGCCTCGAACATGCTGCTCGGCGAGGGCCGAGGGTTCGAGATCGCGCAAGGGCGGCTTGGACCGGGCCGGATTCACCACTGCATGCGCCTGATCGGCCTTGCCGAACGCGCGCTCGAGTTGATGGCGAAGCGGACACTGCAACGCGTCGCATTCGGCAAGCCGGTGGCGGCACAGGGCGTCACGCAGGAACGTATCGCCGAGGCGCGTTGCATGATCGAACAGGCGCGGCTGCTGACGCTCAAGACGGCTTACATGATGGACACCGTCGGCAACAAGGGCGCGCGTGGCGAGATCGCGATGATCAAGGTGGTCGCGCCGAATATGGCGTGCCAGGTGATCGACTGGGCGATGCAGGCTCACGGCGCGGCCGGCCTTAGCGAAGACTTCCCGCTCGCTTATGCCTACACGTCCGCACGTACGCTGCGTTTTGCCGATGGCCCGGATGAAGTGCATCGCAACGCCATCGCGAAGCTCGAACTGGCGCGGCATATGGATGCCGGTGCGGCTTCGCGGGTGGAGATGCCGGTTACGCGCTCGTGATGCGGCGGTGTTTTCACGCAAGAATGTGAAACGCTGGCACGGAGAAATCCGCGCTACGCGTCCAGTTGTGACGCGCAGCGTCGAAGTGCTGACGAAACGATCGCTTGTCCAGCCTGGGCTAGAAATAGTGCCGCGTGATGAATTCCGCCACGCACACCGGTCGCTCACTGCCCTGCCGCTCAAGCGTCACGTTCCAGACCACCTGCACGCCGGCATCATCCACATCGTCCACGCTCGCTACCGCGAAACGCGCGCGCACTTGCGAATCAACCGGCACTGGTGCAGTGAACCGCACCCGATTCAAGCCGTAGTTCACACCCATCCGCTGCTTGAGTATCACGGTCTTTCCGAGCAAAGCGGGAATCAGCGACAACGTCAAAAAACCATGCGCGATCGGGCCGCCGAACGGCGATTCGCGCCGCGCACGCTCCGGGTCGACGTGAATCCATTGATGATCGCCCGTCGCCGCGGCAAAGCCGTTCACGCTCGCCTGATCGATCGTCAGCCATTCGCTGATGAGCGGCTCGCCGCCCGCCAGCGAACGCAGCGCCTGAGCATCGAGCCCCACCCCGTCGCGCTTCATGCAGCCGCTCCCGGATGACGCAACCCGAACAGCGCTTTCGAACGCACGATGATCACCGTCTCGCCGTGCTGGTTGATGCCTGCCCATTCGGTTGAGACGATGCCGCGGTCCGGCTTGCTGGACGACACGCGCTTGTCGAGAACCGAGCTCGTCATGCGGATCGTGTCGCCGACCCGCACCGGCTTGAACCAACGGATTTCGTCGACACCTGGCGAGCCCATCGAAGTCGACCCTGCCAGCGCGTTGCGTACCAGCAGTCCCATCAGTACCGAACAGGTATGCCAGCCGCTCGCGATCAGGCCACCGAAGGGCGAGGCAGCCGCCGCGGCATCATCCACATGAAACGGCTGTGGATCAAACCGCTCGGCAAACTCGACGATCTCGTCATGCGTGAACGTATGTTCGCCGCATTCCATGACCGAGCCGACTTCCATATCTTCGAAACTCAATCCCATCGTGACACCTCACTCGTTCGGGCAGCCGTACGATCAGACTTCGGCGGTAGCAAAACCGGGCAGCGTGGCAAAGCGCTCAAGATGATGATCGACATCGCCCAGCGTGGTCTCGATGATCGCGAGACGCTTGAACAGATGCGCGGCCGCCACTTCGTTCGTGACACCCATGCCACCGTGCAACTGCACAGCCTGCTGACCAACGAAACGCGCGGCCTGGCCAACCCGCACCTTCGCTGCCGAGACAGCGTGGCGCCGTTCGTCTGCATTGGTGCTAGCGTAGCGCACCGTAGCGAGGTACGTCAGCGAGCGTGCCTGTTCCGCGTGAATCAACATCTCGACCATCCGGTGCTGCAACGCCTGAAAGCGTGCGATCGGCTGGCCGAACTGCTGACGTGTCTTTGTGTACTCGGCGGTGGCGTGATTCAGCGCGTCGAGCGCGCCGACGGCTTCGGCGCACAACAGCACGGTGCCGTAGTCGGCGATCTGTTCGAGCGCCGCCGCACCGGCGTGCTGACCGCCCAAACGCCGCGCGGTCGTCCCTTCGAATGACAGCGACGCGGCGCGCTGGCCGTCGATCGTACGGTAGTCGGTGACCTGCGTGCCGGCGGCATCGCGTGCCACGATGAACAACGCGATCTCGCCGTTCAGACGTGCGGGCACGATCCAGTGGTCCGCCTGCGCACCATGCAGCACAACGGATTTCTTGCCGGAGAGCACGTAATGCTCGCCTTGCTGCGTCGCCGTGGTTTCTACGGAGAACAGATCGTAACGGGCATGCGGCTCATGGAACGCAACCGCGAGCTTGATCTCGCCTTGCGCGGCGCGTTCGAGCAACGCGGCGTCTTCGACATGGCCCGAGGCTGCCGAGCCAGCAATGCGCAAAGCCTCGATACCGACCGCCGTCGCCCAGTAAGGCTCAACCACCAGCGCGCGCCCCAGTTCCTGCATCACCACCAGCATGTCGACCGGAGTGCCGTTGAAGCCGCCCTGCTCTTCAGGCACCGGCAACGCGGTCAACCCGAGTTCGGCGAACGCCGCCCAGTGGGTAGCCGATACCCCTGCGTCCGAATACACGATGGCCTGACGCGCCTCGAAACCGTAACTCTTGTCCAGGTAACGGCGCAGTGCGTCGGCGAATTGCTGTTGTTCGTCGGTAAAAGTGAAGTCCATGCGCCGCTCCTCAGAGTCCGAGAATCATCTGCGCGATGATGTTCTTTTGAATTTCGTTCGAGCCGCCGTAAATCGACGTCTTGCGGAAGTTGAAGTAGTATGCGGCCAGCGGCGCGGCATCGTCGTCGCTGGCAATGCTGTGTGCGCGTTCGCCTTCGAGGAACGGCACATCGAACGGCGCGGCCATCGGACCGATGGCTTCGACCATCAACTCAGTCAGCCCCTGCTGGACTTCCGTGCCCTTGATCTTCAGCATCGACGCTTCCGGTCCCGGCCCGCGTCCACCGGTCTCGTTGGCCACCACGCGTTGCACCGTCACTTCAAGCGCCATCAATTCGATTTCGAGGCTCGCCACCTTGGTGGCAAAAACCGGGTCGTGCAGCAACGGCTTGCCGTGCTTCTTCTGTTCGAGCGCGAGGCGCTTCAGGAACACCAGTTCACGCTTCGACTGCCCGACGCGCGCAATACCGGTGCGTTCGTGGCCGAGCAGATATTTCGCGTAGGTCCAGCCGCGATTTTCTTCGCCGACCAGATTCTCGAGCGGCACCTTCACGTCCTCGAAGAACACTTCATTGACTTCGTGATCTTCGTCGAGCGTGATGATCGGGCGCACGGTGATGCCGGGCGTCTTCATGTCGATCAGCAGGAACGAAATGCCTTCCTGCTTTTTCGCGCCGCTGTCGGTACGCACGAGGCAGAACATCATGTCCGCGTACTGGCCGAGCGTGGTCCAGGTCTTCTGGCCGTTCACGACGTAGTGACCGCCCACCCGCTCGGCGCGCGTGCGCAGCGACGCCAGATCCGAGCCCGAACCCGGTTCCGAATAGCCCTGGCACCACCAGTCCGTGCCATCCAGAATGCGCGGCAAGTAGTGGCGCTTCTGCACTTCGCTGCCGTATTTCATCAGCACGGGCGCGACCATCGAGACGCCGAACGGCAGCACCGAAGGTGCACCGAGACGCGCGCACTCTTCGTCCCAGATGTGCCGTTGCGTGGCGTCCCAGCCCGGGCCGCCGTATTCGGTCGGCCAGGCGATCACCGACCAGCCGCGCGTGCCGAGCAGCTTGTGCCAGTTCGCGAAGTCTTCGCGATTCAGACGCTTGT
Source organism: Paraburkholderia sp. EB58 (assembly GCF_050436665.1). Classification (NCBI taxonomy): domain Bacteria; kingdom Pseudomonadati; phylum Pseudomonadota; class Betaproteobacteria; order Burkholderiales; family Burkholderiaceae; genus Paraburkholderia; species Paraburkholderia sp. EB58. The sequence continues at coordinate 19,411 of NZ_JBNDMQ010000030.1, forward strand.
GATTGAGTACTTTGTCGCTCAGCTCGCGAGGTAGATTCGCCTCGAGCCAGGCGCGGATGTCGGCGCGGAACGCGTCGTCAGCGGGGGAATAATCCAAATTCATGCGCAGTGTCTCCTGGCCGCGGCTGCCCCGCCGCCAGTGAGCCACTGCACTATTGCAGCGGTTCCTTCAAAGCGGCCGGAATCGGCAACGGCATCACTTCAATGCCTTCCTCGACCAAGGCTTTCGCATCTTCGGGTGTCGTAACACCGCGAATGTTGCGTGCAGGCGCTTCGTTGTAGTGAATGCGCCGTGCCTCCTCGGCGAAGCGGTCGCCCACGTTCTCGGTCTTTTCCAGTACCTCGCGCAGCGCGCGCATGACGCGCGCCTGCATCTCACCGGCGCCCGCAGGGGCTTGCGTCGCGGTCGCACCGGATAGATTCAGCCGCGGCGCCGACGGCAAGCGGCTCACTTCGGTCGCGCTGCAAACCGGACATTCGACCAGCTTGCGGGACAACTGCGACTCAAATTCTTCGGCGGAAGCGAACCAGCCTTCAAACCGATGGCCGTGCGGGCACTGTAAATCGAGGACCTTCATGTGGAATCAGGGCTTGCGTATGAGTTTAGCGCAAAATAGAAATTTGTGAACGGTCGTTCGTAAATTTTGCTGTGGGCGACTTTGGCACATTTTCGTGTTCGGGAACAAACGAGCGTGCGTGCGCGATTCTAACCCGTCGCGCCGATACCCGCCGAAGTGCCATAAAGGGCCTCAACGGGCTTGTTAAGGCCGTGGATCCCGCAGGACGCCATAAAGGGCAACGGCAGCCAAATGGGCTGCCGTTTTGTGTCGTGTGCCGTGACGTGGCGCGCTACAACTGCGCCGCGCCGCGAATGGCGCCGTATCAGTTCGGCTCGGGCTCAGCGCTCGGCCATGTGCCGGACAGCATTTTCTCCAGCCAAAACGTTCCGATGATGGTCTTCACATCGCTGATCTTGCCGGTGCGCACCCATTCCGACACCTCAGGAACCGTTGCCGTGAACAGTTCGAGAAATTCGCCGTCATCGAGCTTGCGCTCACCGGCGGTCAAGCCGCGCGCGAGGTAAATGTCGATGAATTCGGTCGAGTACGAAATGATCGGATGGATACGCGTCAGGTAGACGTATTCGCGCGCCGTATAACCGGTCTCTTCCTGCAGCTCGCGCTTCGCGCAGACAAGCGGGTCTTCGTTCGGATCGAGCTTGCCGGCTGGATACTCGTACATCACCTTGCCGATTGGATAGCGGTACTGGCATTCCAGCAGCACGCGGCCGTCGTCGAGCAGCGGGATCACCATCACGGCGCCTGGATGTTTGACGTACTCGCGCGTCGCGCTCTTGCCGTCGGGCAGACGCACGGTATCGCACTTGAGCGTCAGGAACGGGCCCTGGTGGATCGTTTTGCTTTCGAGGCAGGTCTCGGTGAGCGCAGCGTCGTGATCGGGAAGTTCAGCCATGTGCAACCTCAGGACAGCGTGGTGCGCGACGGCTTGAGCCGTCAGCGGCGTTTGACGAGATACTGGAAGGCGAAGCCGGGAAACGCAAACACCAGAAACAGACTGAAGGTGATCGCGTAGAACTGCCAGCCCTGCTCGAAGCGGTTACCCGCGCGCGCCTCGAGCATAAAGCCGAAGGCGCCCACCACGAAATACAGCACGATCAGCTCGGCGATGCGCAGCCAGGTGCTCTTCTTCACCGCCTTGAGCGGCATGACGGCGAAGAGGCGTTGATTCAGGAACGGCAGGTTGGCGCCAGCTAGCGCCAACAACACAATAAACCAGCCAGCAGCCGACATCAGAGCGTGAGCGTATGGGTGATCGCTTGCAGGCAAGCACTCAACAGATGTCCCGGAACAATACCGAGCACCAGCACCGCCACGCCGTTGAACGCCAGCAGCGCGCGGTTGCACACGTCCGCCTTGATCGGGTTGGTGTCGAGCGGCTCGTCGAAGTACATCAGCTTGACGATACGCAGGTAGTAGAACGCACCGAACAGCGAGGTGATCACCGCCAGCACGGCCAGCCATGTGAGACCCGCGTTCATCGTCGCTTGCAGCACGGCGAGCTTGGCGTAGAAGCCAACCGCCGGTGGAACGCCTGCGAGCGAGAACATCATGATCATCATCACAAACGCGAACACCGGGCTGCGCTGATTCAGGCCCTTGAAGTCGTCGAGCGTCTCTGCTTCGAAATCGCGGCGTGCCAGCAGCATGACGATGCCGAACGTGCCGAGCGTCGTCACCAGGTAGACGATGCTGTAGAACATGGCCGAACCGTAGGCGCTTGCAGCCATACTCGTTTTGCCGTCAACCACGCCGGAGACCAGGCCGAGCAGCACGAAACCCATATTGGAGATCGCCGAGTAAGCAAGCATCCGCTTGACGTTACGCTGCACGATACCGGTGATGTTGCCGACGATCAGCGACAGCGCCGCGAAGATCACCAGCATCTCCTGCCAGTCGACTGCCAGCGGCAGCAGACCCATCACGAGGAAGCGCAGGCCCCACGCGAAGGCGGCAACCTTAGGGCCACCGCCCGTGAGCAGCGTCATTGCGGTCGGCGCACCCTGGTACACGTCAGGCACCCACATGTGGAACGGCACCGCGCCCATCTTGAACGCCACACCCGCCACGATGAAGATCACGCCGAACAGCAGCACGACGTCGTTGATGCGACCCGATGCCACCGCCTTGAACACTTCGTTCAGGTCCAGCGAGCCGGTTGCGCCATAGAGCATGGAGATGCCGTACAGCAGGAAACCCGAGGCCAGTGCACCCAGCACGTAGTACTTCATGGCGGCTTCGTTCGACTGCGCCACATCGCGACGCAGCGCAATCACCGCATACAGCGACAGCGACATCAGTTCCAGACCGAGATACAGCGTCAGGAAGTTGTTGCCGGAAATCATCACCAACTGGCCAAGCAGCGAGAACATCCCGAGCAGGAAGAAGTCGCCGCGGAATAGATCGCGATCTTCCAGATACTTGCGCGAGTAGATGATCGACACGGCGTAACCGAGCGACACCACCGCCTTCATCATGCTGCCGAAGGCGTCCACCACGTACATGTGCCCGAAGAAGTAATGCGTTTGCGGGTCGAAAGCGTTCACGGCGAACCAGACGCCAGCAATCAGCGTCGAGAACAGCGCGATCAGATACGTGGTGCGTCGAGCAGCCTGGCCGAAGAACGTGTCGTTGAGCCACGCGACAACAACGGCGAGCATCAACAGTGAGTCAGGCGCCAGGGCAGTCATAGGTGCGTTTTGCATGATCTTTTAATTCCTCCGCTCTGCGTTACTGTGGCAACGGCAGTTTCGATTGCGCAACGTGGGAGAGGAGGTTTTCCACGGATACGTGCATCACATCGGTAAAGGGCTTCGGATACAGGCCCATGAACAGCGTCAGTGCAGCCAGCACGATCAGCATGAAGAACTCGCGATGGTTGATATCGAGGAGTTTCTTCACGTGGTCGTTTGCCACCGCGCCAAAGTACACGCGCTTGTACATCCACAGCGTGTAGGCCGCGCCGAGAATCAGCGTGACCGCGGCGCCGCCTGCAATCCAGAAGTTGTACTGAACCGCAGCCAGAATCACCATGAATTCGCCGACGAACCCGGACGTACCCGGCAGGCCGCAGTTGGCCATCGCAAACAGCATCACCAGCGCCGCGAACTTCGGCATGGTATTGACGACGCCGCCGTAATCGGAGATCTGACGCGAGTGCATGCGGTCATACAGCACGCCGATGCAAAGGAACATCGCGCCCGAAACAAAACCGTGCGAAATCATCTGCACGATCGCGCCTTCCGCGCCGAGCTGGTTGAAGATGAAGAAGCCGAGCGTCACGAAGCCCATGTGCGCAATCGACGAATACGCGACCAGCTTCTTCATGTCCGTCTGCACCATCGCGACGAGACCGATATAGATGACAGCAATCAGCGACAGCGTGATGACGACCGGTGCGAGGAAGTGACTCGCGTCCGGCGTGATCGGCAGCGAGAAGCGCAGGAAACCATACGCGCCCAGCTTCAGCATGATCGCAGCCAGCACCACCGAACCGCCGGTCGGCGCTTCCACGTGGGCGTCAGGCAACCAGGTGTGGACCGGCCACATCGGCACTTTCACCGCGAACGCCAGGAAGAACGCTATGAAGAGCAACACCTGCGGGGTCATGCCGATCTTCGTGGTTTGCCACGTCGCCAGATCGAAGGTGCCCGTCTGCGTGTACAGATACAGCAACGCGACCAGCATCAGCAGCGAGCCCATCAGCGTGTACAGGAAGAACTTGAACGCCGCATACACGCGGTTCGGGCCACCCCACACGCCGATGATGATGTACATCGGGATCAGCGTCGCTTCGAAGAACACGTAAAACAGCATCCCGTCCGCCGCGCTGAACACGCCGACCATGATGCCGGACAGGATCAGGAACGAGGCGAAATACTGGGCCACATTCTTCGTAATGACCTGCCACCCTGCAATCACAACAATCACGGTGATCAGCGCCGTCAGCACCACGAACCACATCGAGATGCCATCGACACCGAGGTGGTACGTAATGTTGAAGCGCTCGATCCAGGTCGCCTTTTCGACGAACTGCAGATCGGCCGTGCTCGAATCGAAGTTCGTGAACAGCGGAATCGTAACGATAAAGCTGAGAACCGAACCGATCAGCGCCAGCCAGCGAGCCGGACCGGGATTTTTGTCAGAACCGATAGCAAGGATCAGGAGGCCGAACAGAACCGGCAACCAGATCGCGATACTTAAAATCGGATACGTTTGCATTGTGTGGTGTCCCCTAGCCTTATTTGCCGCCGAGCGTTACAAACAGGGTCAGGAGCCCCAGCATGCCAATGATCATGGCAAACGCGTAGTGGTAGATGTAACCCGATTGGAGGAAACGGATCACTCCGGCGAACCAGCCGATAAAGCGGGCACTGCCGTTGACGATACCGTCGATAACCACCACGTCGCCTTCCTTCCACAGACCACGGCCGATTGCCACCGCGCCGCGTGCAAACACCACCTCGTTGATCTTGTCGAGGTAGTACTTGTTATCCAACAGCGTGTAGATCGGGCCGAACGCGCGGCGGATCACCGGCGGCAGATCCGGGCGCTTCAGGTACAGGAACCATGAGACCACGACACCGGCCAGCGCCAGCCAGACCGGAATGCCCGACACCGAGTGCAGGCCCATCAACGCCCAACCCTGGAACTCTTCGGCCATTTCAGACACGGCCGGGTGGTTCGCACCGATGTAGATCACCTTGTCGAACACCACGCCGTGCGAGAAGAAATCGCCGAACAGAAGCGGGCCGATCGCGATTGCGCCGATGATGACCGACGGAATGGCCAGCAGCACCAGCGGCACCCATACCACCCACGGGCTTTCATGCGGCTCATGCGCGTGACCGTGATCGTCATGACCGTGAGCAGTGTGACCATGGCCATGCTCATTGTCGTCATGAGCGTGACCGTGCGCGGCGTGCGCTGCCGCTTCGATGCCCATCGGCGAATCCGGATGCTTCGGCTTGCGGAAGCGCTCCTCGCCATGGAACACCAGGAAGTACATACGGAACGAGTACAGCGCCGTGACGAACACGCTCGCCACCACCGCGAAGTACGCGAAACCCGAACCCGGCAGATGCGAGAACTTCACTGCATCGATGATCGAGTCTTTCGAGTAGAAACCCGAAAAGAACGGCGTACCAATCAGCGCCAGCGAACCGATCAGCGACGTGATCCATGTGATCGGCATGTACTTACGCAGGCCGCCCATGTTGCGCATGTCCTGATCGTGGTGCATGCCGATGATCACCGAGCCCGCGCCGAGGAACAGCAGCGCCTTGAAGAACGCGTGCGTCATCAGGTGGAACATGGCGACCGGGTAAGCCGACACGCCGAGCGCCACCGTCATGTAACCGAGCTGCGACAGCGTGGAATACGCCACCACCCGCTTGATGTCGTTCTGGACAATCCCGAGGAAGCCCATGAACAGGGCGGTAATCGCGCCGATGATCGTCACGAACGACAGCGCCGTATCCGACAGTTCGAACAGCGGCGACATGCGCGTGACCATGAAGATACCGGCCGTCACCATGGTTGCCGCGTGAATCAGTGCGGAGATCGGCGTCGGGCCTTCCATCGAATCCGGCAACCAGACGTGCAGCGGGAACTGCGCCGACTTACCCATGGCGCCGATGAAGAGGCAAATACACGCGACCGTCAGCAGGCCCCAGCTGGTGCCCGGAAAGTTCAGCGCGGCGAGTTCATGGCTCTTCGCGAAGATGTCACCGTAGTTCAGCGAGCCCGCATACGCGAGCAGCAGGCCAATGCCCAGCAGGAAACCAAAGTCGCCCACGCGGTTCACGATGAACGCTTTCATGTTCGCGTAGATCGCGCTTTCGCGGGTGAAGTAGAAGCCGATCAGCAGGTACGACACCAGACCCACCGCTTCCCAGCCGAAGAACAGCTGCAGCAGGTTGTTGGCCATCACGAGCATCAGCATCGAGAACGTGAACAGCGCGATGTACGAAAAGAAGCGCTGGTAGCCGTCGTCGTCGGCCATGTAGCCGATCGTGTAGATGTGCACCATCAGCGACACGAAAGTCACAACGCACATCATCAGCGCCGTGAGCGAGTCGACGAGGAAGCCGATTTCGAACTTCAGCTTGCCGACCGACATCCATTCGTAGATCGTCGCGTTGAAGCTCGCGCCGTTCATCACGTCGAAGAAGACGATGGCCGAAAGGATGAAGGAAATCGCGACGCCAAGGATCGTGACTGTATGGGCCCCTGCGCGCCCTACCGCTTTGCCGAACAGCCCGGCAATCAGAGAGCCGGCCAGCGGTGCAAGCGGAACTGCCAGCAACAGGTTTTCGTTGAGTGTGGTTGACATGTCTTGCCCCAATTAACCTTTGAGCTGATCGAGATCCTCGACATTGATCGTGTCGAGACTACGGAACAGGGTCACCAGAATCGCCAGCCCGATTGCCGCTTCCGCTGCTGCAACCGTCAGCACGAAGAAGACGAAGATCTGGCCATGGACGTCGCCGAGGTAGTGCGAAAACGCGACGAAATTGGTGTTCACCGCCAGCAGCATCAGCTCGATGGCCATCAGGATAATGATGACGTTGCGGCGGTTCAGGAAGATGCCCACAACGCTGATCGCAAACAGGATCGCGCCGAGCACAAGGTAATGAGCAAGGGTCAACATAATTTTTCTCCTGTCTCCTCTCAGCTATTTTTAGCAGTTGCCGGATCCGCAGCGGCGGCCGCTGCAGCCGCAGCCGCTGCTTCTTCCGCCGCGATCGTAGCCGCGGTCTTTTCCGAAGGCATCTTCACAATACGCACACGGTCCTGCGCACGCACCTTGACCTGATCGCTCACGTTCTGGCGCTTGCTGTCCTTCGCGTGGCGCGTGGTCAGCGCGATGGCGGCGATGATTGCCACCAGCAGCACCAGACCCGCCACTTCGAACGCGAAGATGTAGTCGGTGTAGATCACTTTACCGATCACGCGCGTATTGGACCAGCCCGCCATGGCGCTACCCGCTGCCACCGTGGAGTCGCGCAGCGGCGTGATCGTCGCGCCGAAACCGTGCCACAGGATCAGCGCGGTTTCGATCACGATGATCGCACCCACGATCGTGGCCATCGGCACGAAGCGTTTGAAGTCGCGCCGCAGCACGTCGATGTTGATATCCAGCATCATCACCACGAACAGGAACAGCACCATCACCGCGCCGACGTAGACGAGCACCAGCAGGATCGCGAGGAACTCCGCCTGCAGCAGCATCCAGATGGCCGCCGCGTTGAAGAACGCGAGCACCAGGAACAGCGCGGACGCCACCGGGTTACGGGAGGTGATCACCTTCAGCCCTGACACCACCAGGAGCAGAGCGAAGATGTAGAACAGTACGGTCGTGAATTCCATGATTACCGGTTCATCGTTAGGCCATCGTCAGGCATTGTTCTTTGGCGCAAGCGCGCCACGCTACAGCGGTGAAGCAGCAGCCTACGGCCTGACTGCAGGCCGGTACAACGTGATACGTCAAACAAAAGCGTTTCGATCAACGATACGGTGCATCCGCTGCCTTGTTCGCAGCGATTTCCGTTTCGTAGCGATCGCCCACGGCCAGCAGCATGTCCTTCGTGAAATACAGGTCGCCACGCTTTTCGCCGTGATATTCGAGAATGTGCGTCTCGACGATCGAATCGACCGGGCAGCTTTCTTCGCAGAAACCGCAGAAGATACACTTGGTCAGATCGATGTCGTAACGCGTCGTGCGGCGAGTATTGTCCGCGCGCGTTTCGGATTCGATCGTAATGGCAAGTGCCGGACACACTGCTTCGCACAGCTTGCAGGCGATGCAGCGCTCTTCGCCGTTCTCATAGCGGCGCAGCGCGTGCAGCCCGCGGAAACGCGGTGAAATCGGGGTCTTCTCTTCCGGAAACTGCACCGTGATCTTGCGCTGGAACGCGTAACGTCCGGTCAGCGCGAGGCCTTTGAGCAGCTCCGTCAAGAAGAAGGTCTTGAAGAAGTTTTGGATTGCGGTCATAGGTTCATCCGCCCTTTATTTCCAGATATTCAACGGCGACATGATCCAGAAGCCGACCACCACCAGCCACACCACGCTGACCGGAATAAACACCTTCCAGCCCAGACGCATGATCTGGTCATAGCGGTAGCGCGGGAACGTGGCACGCGCCCAGATGAATACCGACAGCAGCAAGAACACTTTCAGTACCAGCCAGAAAATGCCCGGAATAAACGACAGGAAGCCGAACGGCGCGCTCCAGCCGCCAAGGAAAAACGTCGCTGCCAAGGCCGAGATCACGATCATGTTGATGTACTCGGCGAGGAAGAACAGCGCGAACGCCATCCCCGAGTAATCAATCATGTGGCCCGCAACGATTTCCGACTCCCCTTCCACCACGTCGAACGGATGGCGGTTCGTTTCGGCGATGCCCGAAATGAAGTAGACGACGAACATCGGCAACAGCGGCAGCCAGTTCCACGACAGGAAGTTCAGGCCGTAGCCGGCGAAGATGCCCCGCTCTTGCGACGTAACGATATCCGACAGGTTCAGGCTGCCGGAGGTCATCAGCACGACGACGAGCGCGAAACCCATCGAGATTTCGTACGACACCATCTGGGCCGCGGCGCGCATGGCGCCGAGGAACGCGTACTTCGAGTTCGAGGCCCAGCCGGCCAGAATCACGCCGTACACGCCGATCGAAGAAATCGCGATCGCGTACAGCAGACCCGCGTTGATGTCACCGAGCACCGCGCCCGCCTGGAACGGGATCACCGCCCAGACCGCGAAGGCCGGTACCACCACCATGATCGGCGCGATCAGGTAGATCCAGCGGCTGGCTTGCGCCGGCTGAATCACTTCTTTCAGCAGCAGTTTCAGCACGTCGGCGATTGGCTGCAGCAAACCAGCCGGGCCGACACGGTTCGGACCGAGACGCACGTGCATCCAGCCGATCAGCTTACGTTCCCAAAGGATCAGGTAAGCCACGCACAGCAGGATGACGACGGCCACGACCAGGATGCGCACGAGTGCCCACACCGTAGGCCATGCCACACCGAGGAGTTGAGTGCCGCCCGAGTTGATCGATTCGAACATTTACGCCTTCTCCACCAGCAGTTCACCGAACAGGCTGCCCAGCGCTGCACCGGCAGGCGTGGCCGCCGATACGCGGACGACTGTCTCCGCAAGATTTGCATCGCGCACGGCCGGCAACTGGACCGAGCGCTCACCCTGGCGCACGCGCACTGCGTCGCCGTCTTTCAGACCCAGCTTGTCGAACAGCGCAGCCGGCAAGCCGACCGTGTTCGCCGCACGTGCAGCCGCCGTCAGATGCAGCGATTCCGCACGGCGCACCAGCGGGTCGGCGTGGTAGATCGGTACATCGGCGATGCGCTCGAACGCACCGTCAGCCGCCTTGGACGCTGTACCGCGTGCCACTGCGACGCCGGTCTTGTTCGACAGACGCGTGCTCAGGTCACCGTCGCCGAGCGCTGCCGTGCGCACTTCTTCCGAGGTATCGAATTCGAAACCGGGCAGGCCCAGCAGGCTACCCAGCACGCGCAACACCTTCCATGCCGGACGCGTGTCGCCGAGCGGGCGCACCACTCCGTTGAACGTCTGAACCGTGCCTTCTGCACTGACAAACGTGCCTGCCGTTTCCGTGAACGGAGCGATCGGCAACAGCACATCAGCGTACTCAGCACCGGTCTGGAACGGCGACAGCACGACCACCATTTCGGCCTGGTTCAACGCGGCCAGTGCCTGCGTCGGGTTGGCCGTATCGAACTCCGGTTCGACGTTGAGCAGCACGTATCCCTTGCGCGGTTGTTCGAACACTTCGCGAGCGTTCAGACCGCCCTCGCCCGGCAAGGCGCCGGCGAGGTGAGCGCCCACCGTGTTCGCCGCTTCAGTGAGGAAGCCGAGCGTGGCACCGGTGGTGTCCGCGATCCATTGGGCCGCGGCGTGAATACGGGCGAAGTCCGGGTGACGGACCGCGGCGTTGCCGAGCAGTACGAGACGCAGTTCGCCAGCTGCGAGCGATGCGGCTGCCTGCTTGTGCGCGTCGGTCGGCTGCGTGCCGGCGAATGCTTCCGGCAAGGTCGCACCGCGAGCTTCGGCAACCGCGCCGGCGACACCAGCGAGCTCGGCAAGCCAAGCGGACGGCGCTGCCGCCACGCGTTTTGCTTCCGGGATCAGCGCGTTGTCGCTCGTCGCTTGCAGCAGAGTCAGTTGCGCGCCACCCTTTGCGGCCTGGCGCAGACGCGCGGCCAGCAGCGGGTGATCGCGGCGCAGATCCGAGCCGATGATGAACGCCGCATCGACGTTCGACAGATCGGCGACCTTCGCGCCGAGCCACGGCGTACCGTTGACCGGCGCCGAGAAGTCCGCCTGGCGCAGACGGAAGTCGACGTTCGGCGTGCCGACCGCTTGCGCGAGTTGCTTCAACAGGAACAGTTCTTCGACGGTGCTGTGGGCGCTACCGAGTGCGGCCAGCGCGTCTGCGCCGTGATCGCCCTTGATGCCCTTCAGACCCTTGACGACGTAATCAAGCGCCGTCTGCCAGTCGGTTTCGACCCACTTGCCGCCTTGCTTGAGCATAGGCTGCGTAAGGCGTTCCGGGCTATTCAGGCCTTCGTACGAGAAGCGGTCCTTGTCCGAGATCCAGCATTCGTTGATGGCTTCGTTCTCGAACGGCAGCACGCGCATCACGCGATTGTTCTTGACCTGCACCACCAGGTTTGCGCCGACGGAATCGTGCGGGCTCACCGACTTGCGGCGCGACAGTTCCCACGTACGGGCGCTGTAGCGGAACGGCTTGCTCGTGAGCGCGCCGACCGGGCACAGATCGATCATGTTGCCCGACAGCTCGGAGTCAACCGTCTTGCCGACGAACGACGTGATTTCCGAATGCTCGCCGCGGCCGAGCATGCCCAGTTCCATCACGCCGGCAATTTCCTGGCCGAAACGGACACAGCGCGTGCAGTGAATGCAACGCGACATTTCTTCCATCGAGATCAGCGGGCCGACGTTCTTGTGGAACACCACGCGCTTTTCTTCGCTATAGCGCGACGCGGACTTACCGTAGCCCACCGCCAGATCCTGCAACTGGCATTCGCCGCCCTGGTCGCAGATCGGGCAATCGAGCGGGTGGTTGATCAGCAGGAATTCCATCACGGCTTGCTGACCCTGCACGGCCTTCTCGGACTTCGTACGCACGATCATGCCCGCCGACACCGGCGTGGCGCATGCGGGGACGGCCTTCGGCATCTTTTCGACGTCGACCAGGCACATCCGGCAGTTGGCCGCAATCGACAGCTTCTTGTGATAGCAGAAGTGAGGAATGTACGTGTCGACCTTATGCGCAGCCTGGATCACCATGCTGCCTTCAGGCACCTCTACTTTCTTGCCGTCTATTTCAAGTTCAACCATGATGGTCAATCTTCCTTAACCTGTTACCGCTCAATCGTTCGCCCGTTCCTTCGTCACACGACGAAGAACCCCGCGGTTGACGCTTCTGGTGTATCGGCCGCTTATTGCTGGCTTGTTACTTTTAAGCCGCCACCGTTTCCGAAGCATGCGCTGCGCCGGCATGACCGCCCACGAGGCAGTGCTTGTGCTCGACGTGATATTCGAACTCGTCCCAGTAGTGCTTGAGCATGCCGCGCACCGGCATGGCTGCTGCATCGCCGAGCGCGCAAATCGTGCGGCCCATGATGTTACCGGCCACTGAGTTCAGCAGATCCAGATCTTCCTTGCGGCCGAGGCCGTGCTCGATACGATGCACGACGCGATACAGCCAGCCCGTGCCTTCACGGCAGGGCGTGCACTGACCGCAGGATTCTTCGTAATAGAAGTACGACAGACGCAGCAGCGAACGGACCATGCAACGGGTCTCGTCCATCACGATTACCGCGCCTGAACCGAGCATCGACCCCGCCTTGGCGATCGAGTCGTAGTCCATGTCGGTATGCATCATCATCTCGCCCGGAATGACCGGTGCGGACGAACCGCCCGGAATCACGGCCTTGATCTTCTTGCCACCGCGCATGCCGCCCGCGAGATCCAGCAGCGTCGCGAACGGCGTGCCGAGCGGGACTTCGTAGTTGCCCGGCCGTTCGACGTCGCCCGAGACCGAGAAGATCTTCGTGCCGCCGTTGTTCGGCTTGCCCAGTTCCAGGTAAGCCTGCGGGCCGACCGTCAACAGGAACGGCACGGCTGCGAACGTCTCGGTGTTGTTGATCGTGGTCGGCTTGCCGTACACGCCGAAGCTCGCCGGGAACGGCGGCTTGAAGCGCGGCTGGCCCTTCTTGCCTTCCAGCGACTCGAGCAGCGCAGTTTCTTCGCCGCAGATATAGGCGCCGTAACCGTGGTGCGCATGAAGCTGGAACGAGAAGCCCGAGCCCATGATGTTGTCGCCGAGAAAACCGGCGCGGCGCGCTTCTTCCAGCGCCTCTTCGAAGCGTCGGTACTCAGCGAAAATCTCGCCGTGGATATAGTTGTAGCCGACCGTGATGCCCATCGCGTACGCACCGATAGCCATGCCTTCGATCAGCGCGTGCGGGTTCCAGCGCAGGATGTCGCGATCCTTGAACGTGCCTGGTTCGCCTTCGTCCGAATTGCAGACGAGGTACTTTTGCCCCGGGAACTGACGCGGCATGAAGCTCCACTTCAGCCCGGTCGGGAAGCCTGCACCGCCGCGGCCGCGCAGACCCGACGCCTTGACGTCGGCAATCACCTGCTCGGGCGGAATTTTCTCTTCCAGAATACGGCGCAGCTGGGCGTAACCGCCGCGCGACACGTAGTCTTCGAGATGCCAGTTGTCGCCGTTCAGGCCGGCAAGAATCAGCGGTTTGATGTGACGATCGTGGAGAGACGTCATTTCGAGAGCTCCTCGAGCAGCTGGTCGATCTTCGCGCGGCTCATGAAGCTGCACATGCGATGGTTGTTCACCAGCATCACCGGCGCGTCGCCGCACGAGCCCATGCACTCACCTTCTTTCAAGGTGAACTTGCCGTCGGCCGTGGTTTCGCCGAAGTCGATGCCGAGCTTCTGCTTCAGGTATTCGGCAGCGTTTTCCGAGCCGCCGTCCGGACCGAGCTGGCACGGCAGGTTCGTGCAGAGCGTGATCTTGTACTTGCCGACCGGCGACGTCTCGAACATCGTGTAAAAGGTCGCGACCTCCTGCACGGCAACGGCGGGCATGCCGAGATAGTCCGCGACGTACTGCATCAGGTCGGGCGTCAGCCAGCCATGCTCTTCCTGAGCAACGGCCAACGCCGCCATGACGGCGGACTGTTGCAGACCGGCGGGATACTTCGCGATCGCACGATCGATTTCTTTCAGGCCTTCAGCTGAGATCATTTTCAGACACGACTCTTTCAATTCCTACCGAACGAAAACCTGCCGCATGCTACATGTTGCGACAGACCCGGCGTTCCTTTGTTGACGCGCGCTCACAACCACTGTGACGCGCACGACACGATGAAAACCGCTCTCAACGATCGATTTCGCCGAACACGATGTCCTGCGTGCCGATGATGGTCACGGCGTCGGCGATCATGTGACCGCGCGCCATTTCGTCGAGCGCGGCCAGATGCGCATAACCCGGCGCGCGAATCTTCAGGCGATACGGCTTGTTAGCGCCGTCCGAGATCAGATAGATGCCGAACTCGCCCTTCGGGTGTTCGACAGCCGCGTACGCCTCGCCTTCCGGCACGTGGAAGCCTTCCGTAAAGAGCTTGAAATGGTGAATCAGCTCTTCCATGTTCGACTTCATCCCGACGCGCGACGGCGGCGCAATCTTATGATTGTCGATCATTACGGGGCCCGGATTGTTGCGCAACCACTCAATGCATTGTTTCGCAATCCGTGTTGATTGACGCATTTCTTCGACGCGAACCAGGTAGCGATCGTAACAATCGCCGTTCACGCCCACCGGAATGTCGAAATCCAGCTTGTCATACACTTCATACGGCTGCTTCTTGCGCAGATCCCACTCGATGCCCGAGCCGCGCAGCATCGCGCCGGTCATGCCGAGTTGCAACGCACGCTCCGGACTCACCACGCCGATACCGACCAGACGCTGTTTCCAGATCCGGTTGTCGGTAAGGAGCGTTTCGTATTCGTCGACACAATGCGGGAAACGCGTGAAGAAGTCGTCGATGAAGTCGAGCAACGAACCCTGGCGGGTCTCGTTCATCTTCGACAGCGCCTTCGCGTTGCGAATCTTCGACGCCTTGTACTGCGGCATGGCTTCCGGCAGATCGCGATACACGCCGCCCGGACGATAGTAGGCCGCGTGCATCCGCGCACCGGACACCGCTTCGTACACGTCCATCAGGTCCTCGCGCTCGCGGAACGCATACAGAAATACCGCCATCGCGCCAACGTCGAGTGCGTGCGAGCCGATCCACATCAGGTGGTTCAGCACACGCGTGATTTCGTCGAACAGCACGCGGATGTATTTAGCACGCACCGGCACGTCGATGCCGAGCAGCTTTTCAATGGCCATGACGTAGCCGTGCTCGTTGACCATCATCGACACGTAGTCGAGACGGTCCATGTACGGCACGGACTGGATGAAGGTCTTGGTTTCCGCGAGCTTTTCAGTCGCGCGGTGCAAGAGGCCGATATGCGGGTCGGCGCGCTGGATCACTTCGCCGTCGAGTTCGAGCACAAGGCGCAGCACACCGTGCGCGGCCGGGTGCTGCGGGCCGAAGTTGAGCGTGTAGTTTTTGATCTCTGCCATGGCGTTCTCTTAGTGTTTCAGACCGCCATAGCGATCCTCGCGAATCACGCGCGGCGTGATTTCCCGCGGCTCGATCGTCACAGGCTGATAGACGACGCGCTTCTCTTCCGGGTCGTAACGCATTTCGACATAGCCGGAGATCGGGAAATCCTTACGGAACGGGTGACCAATGAAACCGTAGTCGGTGAGGATACGGCGCAGGTCCGGGTGACCCTCGAAGACAATGCCGTACAGGTCGAATGCTTCGCGCTCGTACCAGTTGGCCGAATTCCAGACATCGACGATCGACGGAATCAGCGGCACGTCGTCGTCCTGCGCGAACACGCGCACACGCAGACGCCAGTTGTTCGACACCGACAGCAGATGCAATACCGCAGCGAAACGCGGACCGTCGTACGCGCCGTCGCCGTAGGTCTGGTAGTCGACGCCGCACAGGTCAACCAGTTGCTCGAAGCGCAGCGACAAATCGTCGCGGAGCCGCGTCGCAATATCTTGATATTCTCTAGCACTCACGACGATCGTGAGCTCGCCGATTGCTTCGGTGATGCTCAGCAGGCGGCCGCCAAAGGCCGCCTCGAGGTTCGCTTTCAGGGTCTCGAGTTTGCTTGCCATATTGTGGGGAGGTTCTGCCTTATTGACGGGCGATAGTGTTGGTGCGACGGATCTTCGCCTGTAGCTGGATCACGCCGTAGACCAGCGCTTCCGCAGTCGGCGGGCAACCCGGCACATAGACGTCGACCGGAACGATTCGATCGCAACCACGAACCACTGAATACGAATAGTGATAGTAGCCGCCGCCGTTCGCGCACGAACCCATCGAGATCACCCAGCGCGGTTCGGCCATCTGGTCGTACACCTTGCGCAGAGCGGGCGCCATCTTGTTGCACAGCGTGCCGGCGACGATCATCACATCCGACTGACGCGGACTCGGACGAAACACCACGCCGAAACGGTCGAGGTCATAACGGGCTGCACCCGCATGCATCATCTCGACCGCGCAACACGCAAGGCCGAACGTCATCGGCCACAGGGAGCCGGTGCGCGTCCAGTTGATCAGCTTGTCAGCCGTCGTGGTGACAAACCCTTCCTTCAAGACCCCTTCGATACTCATTTGCTTTCCACTCCAGACGGGGCGGCTAGCACTCGCCACCCACGCAAACCGGCGATTAATCCATCATTCCCAGTCGAGGCCGCCCTTCTTCCAGATATAGGCGAAGCCCAGCAGGAATTCGAGCAGGAAAATCATCATTGCCATGAAGCCGGGCCAACCGATGTCGCGAAGGGCTACGCCCCAAGGAAACAGGAACGCGGTTTCAAGATCGAAAATGATGAAGAGAATGGCGACGAGATAGTAGCGCACATCGAATTTCATGCGCGCATCTTCGAATGCTTCGAAGCCGCACTCGTACGGTGCGTTCTTCTCGGTATCGGGCTTGCTCGGACCGAGGATCTTGCCAATACTGACCAGTGCTACGCCTAAACCAGTGCCCACCAGGAGGAACAACAAGACGGGGTAATAGGCTGCGAGGTTCAAGACTATCCTCAATCGGTTGGTTCTGAGTGCCGCCAGGGACAGGATCACCCGGCACGAAATCACTTCGGCGCGCTTGACGCCGCAAGCTTAACGCAAACACCAAGCAGAAGCGAAAATGCCAGCCGAAGCGAAGCAAGCGGCTGGCATTTTTAGATAACATTGGTGCCGACGGCGAGACTCGAACTCGCACAGCTTTCGCCACTACCCCCTCAAGATAGCGTGTCTACCAATTTCACCACGTCGGCACTACTGCAATCCGGGAAATCAACTTGTAAAACCCGCGAATCGCTTCAAGACTTGAATTGTAACTGGTTTAAGCAGTTTGTTCAACGCACCACAGCCACTTTTTCCGAAAATTATTTCGGCACGTCCTGGCCCGGCGTCGATGCGGGCGCTGCCGGCACCGCACCCGATGCACCGGCCGGCGCTGCTGCGGACGACGCTGCAACCGGAGCGGTCGCTACCGTGCCGAGCAAGCCTGCAGAAGGCTTGGCGTGATACGAGCCGAGGTACGTAAGGGTCAGCGTGCTGATAAAAAAGATCGCTGCGAGCACTGCGGTGGTACGTGAAAGGAAGTTCGCCGAACCCGTCGCACCGAACAGACTGCCCGATGCGCCGCTGCCGAAAGCAGCGCCCATATCTGCGCCCTTACCGTGCTGCAGCAACACGAGGCCGATGACCCCAAGCGCCGACAACAACTGAACGACGATAATCAATGTTTTCAAAACCAGCATCACACTCACCTGAGTCTTTATTTAATCGCGCGGTACAAAGCGCACCGCGCGCAATGGGTCTTCCTCACCCGGGCACCCTGCTTACTGCGTGACGCTCACCGCGCCTGCCGCCCTGCAGATTGCCAGGAAATCCTGGTCTTTCAACGACGCGCCGCCAATCAGGCCACCGTCGATATCCGGCTGACGGAACAACTCTTCCGCGTTCTCCGGCTTCACGCTACCGCCATACAAAAGTGCTACGTCTGGCGCACCCTTCGCGACGAGACGCGCACGCAGAAACGCATGAACATCCTGCGCCTGTTGCGACGTGGCGCTCTTACCGGTGCCGATTGCCCAAACAGGCTCGTACGCAACGATAAGGCGCGCTGCCTCTTCGGACGACAACTTCGCCAGCACTTCATCCAGTTGCAGGCCGACCACCTGCTGGGTCTTGCCGGTGTCACGCTCTTCGAGCGTTTCACCAACGCAGACGATTGGCGTCAAACCCGCTTCGAGCACACGCTGCGTCTTGACGGCCACCAGTTCCGCGCTTTCGCGGTGATACGCCCGACGCTCCGAGTGCCCGACGATCGCCAGCGACGAACCGAAGTCCACTGCCATTGGCGCGGCCACTTCGCCAGTGTAGGCGCCCTCGGTGTAGGCCGAAACATCCTGCACGCCCCACACAACGCGACTGCCTTCCAGCAGTGCCTGCGCCTGCGCGAGATACGGACTCGGCACACAGACTCCAACCCGCACGTTGTCCGGCAGTGCATCGGCTCCCTGCGCGACGCCCCGGAGGAGAACCGCGTTCCCGGCAAGCCGCCCGTGCATCTTCCAGTTACCGACTACCAGCTTCGCTCGTTGTTTCGACATCGTCTCGTTTTGCCGTTTCGTCTTGCAGTGGCGGCGGACCCGGTTTGCGCCGGGTTTGCACCTCTCATTTGCAACGTTACTCTCCGCCTTCCAGAATCATGCGGCGCACGCAAAACACGCAATTTTACTGTGAGCAGACGGACCGGGTCAAACCGGCCGTGTCAACCCGGCCGTGTCAACCCGTCCGTGGCCAGCACGCGTAACCACTTACGACTTGCTCTGCCCTGCAACACCCATGCTGCCCACCGCCCACACCGTTAGCCGGCCAGTTACGCGCCGGCCCAATCCAACATGATCTTGCCGACATGCGTGCTGCTTTCCATTAACGCGTGCGCTTCGGCGGCTTGCGCAGCCGGGAACACCTTGTAGATCACCGGCTTGATCCGGCCGTCCTCGAGGTGCGGCCACACCCTGGCCTTGAGCTGGGCCGCGATCTTCGCCTTGAATTCGACAGGGCGCGGACGCAATGTCGAGCCGGTTATCGTCAGACGACGGCGCAGGATCTCGTGCAGACTCAGCTCCGCCTTCGCACCGCCCAACGTCGCGATCAGCACGATCCGGCCACCATCGGCGAGCGCGGTCAACTCGCGCGGTACGTAGCTGCCGGCAACCATGTCGAGAATTACGTCGACACCGCGATCGTTCGTCAGCGACTTGAGGACTTCGACGAAATCCTCGGTTTTATAGTTGATCCCACGCTCCGCGCCGAGTTGCTCGCAGGCGCGGCACTTGTCGTCCGACCCCGCAGTCGCAAAAACGCGAAAACCCAACGCATGGGCGATCTGGATCGCCGTCACGCCAATACCGCTAGAACCGCCCTGCACTAGCAGCGTTTCGTTCGGGGCGCCCTCGCCCGCGCCGAGTTGCGCGCGTTCGAACACATTGCTCCAGACGGTGAAAAACGTTTCCGGCAACGACGCCGCCTCAATATCCGACAGCCCCTGCGGCACCGGCAGACATTGCGCGAGCGGCGCGGCCGCATACTCCGCGTAACCGCCGCCCGCCAGCAACGCACAGACACGATCACCCATCTTCAGGCCGAACGGGTTGTGCTTCTCGTCGATCGTCCCACCGACGATTTCACCCGCCACTTCCAGCCCCGGCAGATCCGACGCGCCCGGCGGCGGCGCGTAGCCGCCCTTGCGCTGGAACACGTCCGGGCGATTCACGCCCGAGGCCGCCACCTTGATCAGCACCTCACCCGCTTTCAACTGCGGCGTGGGCCGCTCCGCGAGCTTCAGGACTTCCGGCGCTCCGAATTCGGTAATTTCGATCGCTTTCATCTGCGTCACCTCCAAGGTTTGGATTGGACTGCAAACCCGACCTTAGCCCTGTTTGCAATGCGATCCACCCTGCATGAAAAACGGCCGGCGCGCATTCACGCTGCCGGCCGTTTCCTACCTTACCGCATTACTGCGGAGTCGGTTCGCTTTGCGGTGCACCCGACGCTGCGTCGTTTAGCAACGCCTTCGCCGACAAGCGCACGCGGCCCTTCTCGTCCGTCTGGATGACCTTGACCTTCACCTGCTGACCGTCTTTGAGGTAGTCGTTGATGTCCTTGATACGCTCGTTGGCGATTTCGGAGATGTGCAACAGACCGTCCTTGCCCGGCAGGATGTTCACGATCGCGCCGAAATCGAGCAGCTTGAGCACGGTGCCTTCGTAGACCTGGCCCACTTCGACTTCCAGCGTGATGTTCTCGATACGCTTCTTCGCTTCGGCCATGCCTTCGCTGCTGGTGCTGGCGATAGTGACGATGCCGTCGTCCGAAATATCGATCGTCGTGCCGGTTTCTTCGGTCAGCGCGCGGATCACCGAACCACCCTTGCCGATCACGTCGCGGATCTTTTCCGGGTTGATCTTGATGGTGATCATGCGCGGTGCGAACTCCGACAGTTGCGTGTTCGCGCCGGACACAGCCGCCGTCATCTTGCCGAGGATGTGCAGACGGCCTTCCTTCGCTTGCGCGAGGGCGACCTGCATAATTTCCTTGGTGATGCCCTGGATCTTGATGTCCATCTGCAGGGCGGTCACGCCGTTCTCGGTGCCCGCTACCTTGAAGTCCATGTCGCCGAGGTGATCTTCGTCGCCGAGGATGTCAGTCAGGACGGCAAACTTGTTGCCTTCGAGGATCAGGCCCATCGCGATACCGGCGACGTGCGCCTTCATCGGCACGCCGGCGTCCATCAGTGCGAGGCAGCCGCCACAAACCGAGGCCATCGACGACGAACCGTTCGATTCGGTGATTTCCGACACGACGCGGATCGAGTAGCCGAATTCGTCGGCGCTCGGCAGGCAGGCAGCCAGTGCGCGCTTCGCCAGACGGCCGTGACCGATTTCACGGCGCTTCGGCGAACCGACGCGGCCCGTTTCGCCGGTCGCGAACGGAGGCATGTTGTAGTGGAGCATGAAGCGTTCGCGGTACTCTCCTTCGAGCGCGTCGATGTTCTGCTCATCGCCCTTGGTGCCGAGCGTTGCGACCACCAGTGCCTGCGTTTCGCCGCGTGTGAACAGCGCCGAACCGTGGGTACGCGGCAGCACGCCGGTACGGATTTCGATCGGGCGCACGGTGCGCGTGTCGCGGCCGTCGATACGCGGTTCGCCGTCCAGAATCTGTGTACGGACGATCTTCGCTTCGATGTCGAACAGCACGTTGCCGACGCTGGCCTTGTCTGCTGCAATCGTACCGGCTGCAGCCGCTTCTTCTTCCAGCTTCGCCGACGTCGCTGCGTAGACTTCCTTCAACTTGGTCGAACGCGCTTGCTTGTCGCGGATCTGATAGGCCGCGAGCAGGTCGGCTTGCGCCAGTTCCGACACGCGAGCGATCAGCGGCTCGTTCTTGGCAGCCGGCTTCCAGTCCCATTCCGGCTTGCCGCCTTCACGGACCAGCTCATGGATCGCGTCGATCGCGATCTGCATTTGCTCGTGACCGAACACCACTGCGCCGAGCATCACTTCTTCGCTCAGTTGTTGCGCTTCCGATTCCACCATCAGCACCGCGCGTTCGGTACCGGCGACGATCAGGTCGAGCGCCGATTCCTTCATTTGCGGACGCGTCGGGTTCAACACGTATTCGTTGTTGATGTAAGCCACGCGTGCAGCGCCGACCGGGCCGTTGAACGGCAGACCGGACACAGCAAGCGCCGCCGACGCGCCGATCAGCGCGGGGATGTCAGCGGGGATTTCGGGGTTCAGCGACAGGACGTGGATCACCACCTGGACTTCGTTGTAGAAGCCTTCGGGGAACAGCGGGCGCAGCGGACGGTCGATCAGGCGCGAGATCAGCGTTTCGCCTTCCGACGGACGGCCTTCGCGACGGAAGAAACCACCAGGGATCTTGCCGGCGGCGTAGGTCTTTTCGAGGTAGTCGACGGTCAGCGGAAAGAAATCCTGGCCCGGCTTGGCGGTCTTGGCACCGACCACAGTGGCCAGCACAACGGTATCTTCGACGTCGACAATCACAGCACCGCTTGCCTGACGAGCGACTTCGCCCGTTTCGAGGCGAACGTTATGTTGGCCCCACTTAAATTCTTTGACGATTTTATTGAACATAGTCATTTTTTCGCTCCATCGTTATGCCGCGCGGACCAGAAGCGGCGCGGCAACGCCAGGACCGGTGCCCCATGGGAAGAGGAGTGTTATGCCATTCCAGAGAACCACGCTGATGCGCGAACCGCTGGAATGACACAAAGCTCTGCCCTGAAGCCCGGCTGTGTTGGGTGTTGCCCGCTGCATGAACCGTCACGCTACTGCGGACAACTATCGGCGCACCTCACATGAAGCGCACCGTTCAAAAACAAAATGCCTGTATCAGTGAAACTGACACAGGCATCTTGCTGAGAGCGCCTTACTGCGCGCCCAATTACTTACGCAGACCCAGCTTCTCGATCAGTGCGCGGTAACGGTCCGCGTCCTTACCCTTCAGGTAGTCGAGCAGCTTACGACGGCGGCTCACCATGCGCAGCAAACCGCGGCGGCTGTGGTGATCCTTCGTGTGGGCCTTGAAGTGAACGGTCAGTTCGTTGATACGGGTCGTCAGCAGAGCGACCTGAACTTCGGGGGAGCCGGTGTCGTTAGCAGCGCGTGCGAATTGCGCAACGACTTCGGACTTCTTGCTTGTTTCAACTGCGGTCATATCGATTTCCTTAGGAACTAGACAGGCGGTCACGGAAGAAAGGCCGTGCCGTGGGTTACAACGAGGCGCGTATTGTAGCACAGCCTGCCGAGCCCGCGAACCCGGGTCTTATGGCCGGGATTCGGGCCGCGATTCGGCCTGGATTCGCGGATAGCCTGAGCCACCGGTTGCTGTGAGCGCCCAAGGCTTGCCGGGTAGCGCCCTGCCCCTTTCAAAGCGCGTCAGGGCCGCGTCATCCGGCAGGTCGTCGGCAAGACGGTGCGCTCGGGCGGCAGCGCCAGCACCGTGCGGAAGCCGTAACCCGAACCCTCGTTATCAAAGCGCACGCCCGGCGTGCCGGCCTTGTCCATCTCCATCACATAAAGGGGCTGGATCATTTGATGATCGTCGGCACGCATCCACAATGGGTGGAAGCCGTTGTCGAACTTCATCCCCTCCAGCGTCTTGGCGACCGCCTCCGGCTCCGCGCTGCCGGCCTTGTTCATGGCCGCGGCGAGCATTTCGATCATCAGTTCCATGCGCAGCACGGGGTAGTCATCCTGAGCGGCCGGGTAACGGGCGCGGAACGCCTTGTACCAGGCGTCCGAGGCGGCGCCGCCCGCATTAGGATGCCAGTCGGCCACCGCGACCACCCGCTTGACACCGGCGTCGCCGAGCGCAGCCGGCGCGCCGAGGCTGTTGCCGTAGAACGTGTAGAACTTGGTGTCGAGGCCTTGCTCACGCGCGGCCTTGACGAGAAGCGTCAGGTCATTGCCCCAGTTGCCCGTCACGACCGCATCCGCCCCGCTCGCGCGGATCTTCGCGACGTAGGGTGCGAAATCCTTCACGCGGCCAATCGGGTGAAACTCGTCGCCGACGATCGCGATGTCCGGGCGCTTGGCCGCCAGCGCCGAGCGTGCCAAGGCGCTGACGTCGTGGCCGAAGCTGTAGTCCTGGTTCAGCAGGTAGACCTTCTTGACCGACGGGTCGTGCTGGATCACATCAGCCAGCGCCTCCATGCGCATGCCGGCATGCGCGTCGAAACGGAAATGCCAGAAGCTGCAGGCCGCGTTGGTCAGCGCGGGATCGTCGGCGGAATAGTTGAGGAACAGCTCGCGGTTGTCGGGCTCGCGGCTGTTCTGCTTTTCAATCGCGCCGATCAACGCCGCCGCCACGGCCGAACTGTTGCCCTGCAGGATGTAGCCGATATGCCGGTCCGCCGCCGCCCGCAGTTGCAACAGCGCCTGCTCGGGGCTGCCCTTGCTGTCCAGCACGACGAGTTCTAAAGGATGCTCGCCATCAGCCAGCTTCACGCCACCGTGCGCATTCACCGTCTCGACGCCAAAACGCAGATTGCGCTCCACCGCCGCTCCGGCGTTCGCGAACGGACCCGACATGCCTTCGATCAGCGCGAGCTGGATCGGTTTGCCGCCCGGTGCCGCACTCGAGGACGATGCGCCCGTCTCGCCCGCCGCATACGTGCCCGTCATCACAACCGCTGCCAGCGCCGCCGCCACGACGCGCCCCCACTTCGCCGCCATGCGCAGCTCCTCTGAATCGTCCGAAGCGCGGATCATAGGGCGGCCGGTGTGGAATAAGCAAGCCGCCTGCGGCGTTAAGTAATCGTGGTTGCACAATCTTTTGCCGCCCCGCGTGTCAAAATATTGTGTTTCGATGATAAAAACCGCCATCAAATGCCATCGGAGGAAGTCATGTTTACCCGCCTCACATCCGCGTTCGCCTCGACCGTTGCATCGGCACGGCGGCGTGGGAATCTGCGGCACGCCGCGCTCGCCGGCATCGGCGCGCTGCTGCTCGCGGGCTGCGCCCAGCCGTGGCAGCAGTTCCAGCAGGGCGAGGACGAGTCCACCATCGTCGCGAAGCTCGGCACGCCGCGCGAAGTCTACGATCTACCCAACGGCGGCAAACGTCTGATGTGGCCCACCCAGCCAATGGGTGAAACCACTACCGCAGCCGACATCGACGGCTCCGGCAAGATCGTCAACGTGCGCCAGGTGTTGCAGCCCAACGAGTTCTATAAGGCTCAAATCGGCACGTGGACCAAGAGCGATGTGCTGGTCAATTTCGGCCGTCCGGTCGAGACCTCCTATTACCCGCTGATGAAGCGCGAGGTCTGGACCTATCGCTACCTGGAAGACAACGTCTGGTACATGATGTACAGCTTTTATTTCGACGATCAGGGCATACTGCGAACCACCCAGAAAACGCCTGATCCGCTGCACGATCCGGACCGCCGCAGCAACTTCTTCTAGGCCCGGCGCGCGTTTTCAGGCCTGATGTGATAAGGCCCTCGCCATTGTGTGGCGAGGGCCTTTTTTGTGTGCCGCGGCGCGGATCGCGCCGCTGGCCTTACACGCCTTCCGAACGCTGCGGATTGACCTTTTCCACGTTCGAATGCAGTTTGTTGAGCGCCGAGATATACGCCTTCGCGGACGCCGCGACGATATCCGGATCGGTGCCCACGCCGTTCACGATGCGCCCGCTCTTCGACAGCCGCACGGTCACTTCGCCCTGCGCCTGGGTGCCGGTCGTAATCGCGTTTACCGAGTACAGCAGCAGCTCGGAGCCGCTGCCGACTTCCGTTTCGATCGCGTTCAGCGTGGCATCCACCGGGCCATTGCCGCGTGCTTCGCCGGTCACTTCCTTGCCTTCGACCGTGAACACGACGCGCGCATGCGGCTGCTCACCCGTTTCCGAGTGCTGGGCGAGCGACAGGAACTGGTAGTGCTCCTTCTGCTGCGCTTCTGCCGATTCTTCGGTAACGATCGCGATGATGTCTTCGTCGAAAATCTCCGACTTGCGATCGGCCAGTTCCTTGAAGCGTGCGAACGCGGTGTTCAACTCAGCTTCGCTTTCCAGCGAAACGCCGAGCTCCTGCAGACGCTGCTTGAACGCGTTGCGGCCCGAGAGCTTGCCGAGCACGATCTTGTTCGCACTCCAGCCCACATCTTCGGCACGCATGATTTCGTAGGTATCGCGCGCCTTCAGCACGCCGTCCTGGTGGATGCCCGAGGCGTGCGCAAAGGCGTTTGCACCGACCACCGCCTTGTTCGGCTGCACCACGAAACCCGTGATCTGTGAGACGAGCTTCGAGGCCGGCACGATCTGCGTCGTGTCGATGCCGAGATCAAGGCCGAAGTAATCCTTGCGGGTCTTCACAGCCATCACGATTTCTTCGAGCGAGGTATTGCCCGCGCGCTCGCCGAGACCGTTGATCGTGCACTCCACCTGACGCGCACCGCCAATCTGCACCCCGGCAAGCGAATTCGCCACCGCCATGCCCAGGTCGTTGTGGCAGTGCACGGAGAACACCGCCTTGTCCGAATTCGGAATCCGTTCGCGCAGCGTCTTCACAAGCTGGCCGTACAGTTCCGGCACGCCATAGCCGACCGTATCCGCGATATTGATGGTCGTCGCACCTTCGGCGATCACCGCTTCCAGCACGCGGCACAGGAAATCCATGTCCGAGCGGCTGCCGTCTTCCGGCGAAAACTCCACGTCGTTGGTGAACTTGCGCGCGAACCGCACAGCGAGCTTCGCCTGCTCGAACACCTGATCCGGCGTCATGCGCAGCTTCTTCTCCATGTGCAGCGGCGAGGTTGCGATGAACGTGTGGATACGGAAATGATCGGCGGGTTTCAACGCATCGGCGGCGCGCTGGATGTCCTTGTCGTTGGCGCGGGCGAGCGAACAGACCGTGCTGTCCTTGATCATCGAGGCGATCGTGTGAATCGCGTCGAAGTCGCCGTTCGAGCTGGCCGCAAAGCCGGCTTCGATGATGTCCACCTTCATCCGCTCCAACTGCTTGGCGATGCGGATTTTCTCTTCCTTCGTCATCGACGCACCGGGCGATTGCTCGCCATCGCGCAATGTCGTGTCGAAAATGATCAGTTTGTCTGCCATCTCGGGTCTCCTCGGAGGATTCGGTCAAATACGGGGATCGAAAAACGAAATTCGGGTGTTTGCGCCACCGCAGGCGACGCCAAACAACGAACGAGGCAGACGGAGGGCGAAAACGATCAGCGCGTTAGGCGCGCTAGCGCTAGCACGCATAACGGCGCGCCGGCTTGAAGAGATTGGAAGGGGAACTGAAAAGTAACCATTCAACGACTATAGCGGCATTCCGGAAATCGTGCAATTGGCGGTGCGGGCGCGGCTACGGCCATCCACTGCGCGCGCCCAAACCAACCCGGGCGGCGCGCCGCACCAAAGAAGAACGGCAACCCGAAGGCTGCCGTTTTGATCGTCGTGAGACTGGGAGCGCCGGGGCCAGCAAGCTGGCCGCTCAGCGCGTCAGCGCTCGCGCTGCACCGAACGAGCCGGATTGGCCCGGCCCCGCAGCGCCTGGTAGCCCCAAAACACGTAGCCCGACAGGCCGTAGAGGACGAACAGGCCGAACAGCATCAGCGGCGGATCGGACGACACCAGCACGAACGCCATCACCACCAGCAGGATCACGCCGAACGGCACCCGGTGCCGCACGTCGAGCGCCTTGCCGCTGTAGAACGGCGCATTCGACACCATGGTCACGCCGGCATAGATGGTCAGCACAAACGCTACCCACGGTAGCCAAACCAGCTTGACCGGCACACGGTTGTCGGTAGCAAGCCACACGAAACCGGCGATCAACGCCGCTGCGGCCGGGCTCGGCATGCCCTGGAAGAAGCGCTTGTCGACCACGCCGATGTTCGTATTGAAGCGCGCGAGCCGCAGCGCAGCGCCCGAGCAATAGACGAACGCCGCAAGCCAGCCCCAGCGCCCGAGGTCCTTCAGCACCCATTCGTACATGACGAGCGCCGGTGCCACGCCGAACGAGACCATGTCAGAGAGGCTATCGAACTGTTCGCCGAACGCGCTTTGCGTATGTGTCATCCGCGCGACGCGGCCGTCCATGCCGTCGAGCACCATGGCGACGAAAATCGCAATTGCGGCGACCTCGAAGCGCACGTTCATGGCCTGCACCACCGCGAAGAAGCCGCAGAAGAGCGCGGCGGTCGTGAACGCGTTGGGCAGCAGATAAATGCCGCGCTTCCTCAGAAACTGCTGGCGCGCAGCGCGCCGGCTGTCGATCGGCCCCGCTTCCTGCACCATCGGCTTGTTGCGGCGAAACGGCCGCGGCTGCGCTGCAGCGGTGTTACGGGGACGACGCTTGAATGCGGCCATCGGATAAACCTCCTTCGTGCCGCTTTATAGTTCGAGTTCAGCCAGAATGGTCGACGAGGCCGAAACCTTCTCGCCGATCGACACGCGCGGACGGCTGCCCACCGGCAGATACACATCGACGCGCGAACCGAAGCGAATGAAACCATAGCGCTGGCCGCGCGTGAGCGGCTCGCCGGAACGCACGTAGCAAAGAATGCGCCGCGCGATCAGCCCGGCGATCTGCACCGACGTCACGGTATGACCGCTGGCCGTTTCGATCACCAGCGCGTTACGTTCGTTTTCGGTCGAGGCCTTGTCCACCGCGGCGTTCAGGTACGCGCCGGGAAAATATTCGACCTTCGAAATCGCGCCGTCCACCGGCGAGCGTTGCGAGTGAACATTGAACACGTTCATGAACACGCTGATTTTCAGCGCTTCACGATTGGCGTACGGATCATGCGTGGTTTCAACGGCGACAATGCGGCCGTCAGCCGGACACAGCACGGCATTGGCTTGTGTGGGGATGGGACGCGCCGGATCGCGGAAGAACTGCACGACGAAGATGAGCAGCAGCCAGAACAGCCAGGCAAAGCCGAATCCCGCGAAGGCTTGGATCAACAACGCAACGACGGCCGCGATGGCGATAAACGGCCAGCCTTCGCGCGCGATGATCGGATGAGGGTAATTCATGGATGGATTGGCTTCTGTATTTTTGTAAAACCGTAGGATAGCAAAAGCCGCCCAGGGTTCAGCACCCTTGGGCGGCTTTTTGCATTACCGGCGCCTGCGCCGAAGCGCCGCGACGGTCATGAGCGACGCAACTCGCTTAGTTCTTCGACTGGTCGACCAGCTTGTTCTTGGCGATCCACGGCATCATCGCACGCAGCTTCGCGCCGACCGTTTCGATCTGGTGTTCAGCCGTCAGGCGGCGGCGCGATTGCAGGGTCGGTGCGCCAGCCTTGTTTTCGATGATGAAGCTCTTGGCGTACTCGCCGGTCTGAATGTCGGTCAGCACTTGCTTCATCGCCTTCTTCGTTTCAGCCGTCACGATCTTCGGACCCGTCACGTACTCGCCGTATTCAGCGTTGTTCGAGATCGAGTAGTTCATGTTGGCGATGCCGCCTTCATAGATCAGGTCGACGATCAGCTTCAGTTCGTGCAGGCACTCGAAGTACGCCATTTCCGGCGCGTAGCCCGCTTCCACCAGCGTTTCGAAGCCAGCCTTGATCAGGTCGACCGTACCGCCGCACAGCACGGCTTGCTCGCCGAACAGGTCGGTTTCCGTTTCTTCGCGGAAGTTGGTTTCGATGATGCCGGCACGGCCACCGCCGTTCGCGGCTGCGTACGACAGCGCGATGTCACGTGCTGCGCCCGACTTGTCTTGCGCCACGGCGATCAGGTGGGGCACGCCGCCACCTTGCGTGTACGTACCGCGCACCGTGTGGCCCGGAGCCTTCGGGGCGATCATGATGACGTCAAGGTCAGCACGCGGAATGACTTGACCGTAGTGCACGTTGAAGCCGTGCGCGAAGGCGAGCGCTGCACCTTCCTTGGCGTTGCCATGCACTTCCTTGGCATAGACTTCGGCGATCTGCTCGTCCGGCAGCAGCATCATGACGACGTCTGCGCCCTTCACGGCTTCAGCCACTTCCTTGACCGCGAGGCCGGCGTTCTCAGCCTTGCTCCACGAAGCACCGCCCTTACGCAGGCCGACCGTCACGTTCACGCCGCTTTCCTTCAGGTTCAGCGCGTGAGCATGGCCTTGCGAGCCATAGCCGATGATGGTGACTTGCTTGCCCTTGATGAGGGAGAGGTCGGCGTCCTTGTCGTAGAAAACTTTCATGTCAGTTCCTTGGCTAAATTCAGTGAAATCGGTGAAATTCAAATAGTGCGTGGGTATTGCATGGCCGGGTGGGTGCAGGCACTGCCCGGCCTTCGATCGATGGCGTCAAACCTTCAGAATGCGTTCGCCGCGACCGATCCCCGAGCTGCCCGTGCGGACCGTTTCGAGAATCGCGGTGGCGTCGAGCCCTTCAATGAAGGCATCGAGCTTGTCGCTCGCGCCCGTCAGTTCGATCGTATAGGTCTTTTCGGTGACGTCGATGATGCGGCCGCGGAAGATATCCGACATCCGTTTCATCTCCTCACGCTCCTTGCCGACCGCCCTTACCTTGATCAACATCAGCTCGCGCTCGATATGGGCGCCCTCGGTAAGGTCGACCACTTTCACCACCTCGATCAGGCGATTCAAATGCTTCGTGATCTGTTCGATCACGTCGTCCGAGCCAATGGAAACGATGGTCATGCGCGACAGCGAATGGTCTTCGGTCGGGGCCACCGTCAAGGTTTCAATGTTGTACCCGCGTGCGGAAAAGAGGCCGACCACGCGCGAGAGCGCGCCCGGTTCGTTTTCCAGCAGGACGGAAATAATGTGTCTCATGTTTCGCTTCTTCCAGATGTGTGATGTATGCGAGCCGGTTTGCGCCGCTTCGTCCGCCCTCGCCTTTTGTGGAGGCGTGCAGGACCAAGCCAGCGCTAAAAACCGTCGTTATAGATCTTCCGAACCGAGCAGCATCTCCGTGATGCCCTTGCCGGCCTGAACCATCGGCCAGACGTTTTCGGTCGGATCGGTCTGAAAGTCGAGAAACACCGTGCGATCCTTCAGGCGCAGCGCTTCTTTCAGCGCCGGCTCGACGTCCGCCGTCTTCTCAATCCGCATGCCGACATGGCCATAAGCCTCGGCGAGCTTTACGAAATCCGGCAGCGCATCCATATACGAATGCGAATAGCGCTTGCTGTATTCGATCTGCTGCCACTGGCGCACCATGCCCAGATAGCGGTTGTTCAGCGAAATGATCTTGATCGGCGTTTCGTACTGCTTGCAGGTCGACAGTTCCTGAATGCACATCTGGATCGAGCCTTCGCCCGTGATGCAGAGCACGTCGTCGTCCGGGTGCGCCATCTTCACGCCCATCGCCGCCGGCAGGCCGAAGCCCATCGTGCCGAGGCCACCGGAGTTGATCCAGCGGCGCGGCTTGTTGAAGCGATAGAACTGCGCCGCCCACATCTGGTGCTGGCCGACGTCCGAACACACGAAGGCATTGCCGTCGGTCAGTTCATACGCCTTTTCCACCACGTACTGCGGCTTGATGATGTCGCTCTTGCGGTCGTACTTCAGGCAGTCTTTGGCGCGCCAGGCTTCGATGTCCTTCCACCAGTCGGCGAGCGCCGCGGTGTCGGGGCCATGCTCGGCCGTCTGCAACTGCTCGATCAGCTCTTTCAGCACTTCCTTGACGTCGCCGACGATCGGAATATCGACCTTGACGCGCTTGGAAATGGAAGAAGGATCGATGTCGATATGGATGATCTTGCGCGGCACGGATGAAAAATGCGCCGGGTCGCCGATCACGCGGTCGTCGAAGCGCGCACCGATGGCAATCAGAACATCGCAGTTCTGCATGGCCATGTTGGCTTCGTACGTACCGTGCATGCCGAGCATGCCGAGGAATTTCTTGTCGCTCGCGCGATAGCCGCCCAACCCCATCAGCGTATTCGTGACGGGGTAGCCGAGCAGATCGGCGAACTGGTTCAGCTCACGCGCTGCATCCGCGAGGATGATGCCGCCGCCGGTGTAGATATACGGACGCTTAGCGCCGAGCAGCAAGGACACCGCCTTGCGAATCTGACCGGAGTGGCCCTTCGTCACCGGGTTGTAAGAGCGCAGCGAAACGCTCTTCAACGGCTCGTATTGGCAAGGCATCTTCGACACGTCTTTCGGAATGTCGATCAGCACCGGACCAGGCCGGCCAGTACGGGCAATGAAGAAGGCTTTCTTGACGGTAGCGGCGAGGTCGCGCACGTCCTTCACGAGGAAGTTGTGCTTCACGCAGGGACGCGTGATGCCGACCGTATCGCACTCCTGGAACGCATCCTGGCCGATGGCGGCCGTAGGCACCTGGCCGCTGATCACCACCAGAGGAATCGAATCCATGTAGGCCGTAGCGATGCCGGTCACCGCATTGGTGACGCCGGGGCCGGAGGTCACGAGACACACGCCGACCTTGCCCGTTGAACGCGCATAGGCGTCAGCGGCATGGACTGCGGCTTGTTCGTGGCGCACGAGGATGTGCTGGAACTTGTCCTGCTTGTACAGCTCGTCGTAGATGTAGAGTACCGAGCCGCCGGGATAGCCCCACACAAACTCAACGTCTTCGTCGGCCAATGCGCGCATGAGCACGGTGGCGCCGATTGATTCAGTTTCGCGATGGGAAGTCGTATCCGACGTGGAGAATTCCGCGCTGGGCATATTCATTCATTCACCTTTCGAATTTTCGGCAAAAAATTGATCGGGTGCTCTCTGCCGGGCTTGTGGCTCGGGTTCAAGCGGCGCGTCCACTTTGACAGGTGAGCTTCTTGGGCCACACCTCAAATGAGACAAGTCACTTATGTTGCGAACCGTCGAAGATATCTGCTGACGCTCCGATGGTCAAGAAAATATTTCCGCGCCATCGGTAGCAACCCGCGCAACGGCGAGAAAAGTTGCCATAAGTGTCGATGCGGCTTCGTGTTTTTCCCCAGCGGGGCGAAAGTTTGTTAGCATCCGCCAGTTTTACGACAATTTCGATCGATTACGCGCACGCTCGCTGCGCCGACCCCCAACGGATGGCATCAGACAAGGAACTCGCCGATTTTCTGGCGGGCGTCGAAAGGCGCGCGTTCAAGCAGACGGTCTACGCCGTGCGGGACGACGACGCCTCGCTCGACATCGTGCAAGACGCGATGATCAAGCTCGCCGAAAAATACGGCGACCGTCCAGCGGCCGAACTGCCGCTGCTGTTTCAGCGTATTCTGCAGAATGCAATGCACGACTATTTTCGTCGGCAGAAAGTGCGCAATACTTGGGTTAGCCTGTTCTCCTCGCTCGGCAACTCCGAGGACGACGAATTCGACCCGCTGGAGACATTCGAAGCACAAGAAGGCTCGGTCGGTGCCGAGAGCAGCGAGCAGAAGCTGGAGCGGGAACAAGTCTTACAGTTGATTGACGACGAGATCCAAAAATTACCGGCACGTCAACGGGAGGCGTTTCTCATGCGTTATTGGGAAGATATGGATGTCGCCGAGACTGCTGCTGCGATGGGTTGCTCCGAAGGCAGTGTGAAGACACACTGCTCGCGGGCCACTCATACGCTGGCACACGCGCTCAAGGCCAAAGGAATCACGCTATGAGCTCCTCTCTCGATACGAAAGAACTCGAATTCGCGAGGCAAGTCCGCCGCGCGCTCGACGAAAACGCCGCCAGCATTTCTCCTGCCACGGTCGATCGGCTCGCCGCGGCACGCCGCGCCGCGCTCGCCCGCAAAAAGCCCGAGACGGTGGCTGCGTCCGTGTTCGTGCCGGCCTTTGCCGGCGCCGCTGGAGCGCCGTCAGGCATGCCGCAAGCCGAAGCCCCGCACCGCCGCCGCTCGCCGCTGCGCCGCTTTGCGCTCGCCTGGCCGTTGGCAGCGCTGGTGATCAGCCTGGTGGCGATCGCCTACTGGGAAGACCAGCAACGCACCGCTGAGCTCGCCGATATTGATGCCGCGATGCTGAGCGACGATCTGCCGCTCACCGCCTATCTCGATCACGGCTTCAACGCGTATCTTTCGCGCGCGCACTGAGCGGGAGGCTCTTCGGGTGAGTTACAAGCGCGGCCTCGCCGTTGTTTTCGGATGCGCAATCGCGGCCCTCGTGTCGTTTGCCGCAACGTATCCGCGCTTCTACCCGAGCGCCCCATCGGTCGCGGCCCCCGCTAACGGCGCGCCCGCCAAGCCCGCCGCGCCGGCGCTCAACGTCGAACTGCCGGGGCTGCCGAGCACCAGTCCCCTCTCCTGGTCGCACCTCACGGACGCCGAGCACATCGCGCTCGCGCCGTTTGCGAGCGTGTGGGATACCTTCAGCGACGAACGTAAGCGAAAATGGATCAAGATCGCGTCACGTTATTCGAAGTTGACGCCTGAACAGCAAAAAGGCCTGCACGATCGCATGGCCGAATGGGTCCAC
Source organism: Paraburkholderia sp. EB58 (assembly GCF_050436665.1). Classification (NCBI taxonomy): domain Bacteria; kingdom Pseudomonadati; phylum Pseudomonadota; class Betaproteobacteria; order Burkholderiales; family Burkholderiaceae; genus Paraburkholderia; species Paraburkholderia sp. EB58. The sequence goes on from NZ_JBNDMQ010000030.1 coordinate 53,151, forward strand.
CTGACCCCGGAACAGCGTCGCGTTGCCCGTGAGAACTATCAGGTCTCGAAGGAACTGCCGCGCGAAGCGCGCCAGAAGGCCTGGAAGGCCTATCAGCAACTACCGGAAGAGCAGAAGGAGCGGCTCGCCGCGAGCGAACGCAAGCGGCGACCCACGGTTGTCAGCGCGCCGCCGTCCGGCAGAACTGAGCTAAAAGACATCGAACGTCTCGTCAACGGACGCGAACGTGCGTCAAGCGGCGTCGTCGCCACGGCGAGTGCGTCGGGTACTGGCGCGGCGCTGCCGGTTGCACCGGGCATTCCCGCCTCCGGCAACATGATGCCTGCCACGCCGACTCCCGCCTCGCCGCAAGCAGCGCCGTCGATCTACAACGGCTCCTGAGCACGGCGCGCCCGGCCCACCTTCCCCATGAACGTGCCTACCGCGCCCAACGTGCCCAATCCGCTTACCCCGCCGCAACCATCCGCTACCGCCCTCCCCGCGACGCCGTCAATCCGGCGCCGCCTGGCGACCATGCTCTATGAGGGCGTGATCCTGTTCGGTGTGGTGTTCCTCGCCGGCTACCTGTTCAGCACGCTGACGCAGCAGCGCAGCGGTCTGACGCACCACAATATTCTGGCCGCCTGGATCGGCTTCGTGGTCGGCCTGTATTTCGTGTGGTTTTGGACCCACAGCGGCCAGACCCTGCCGATGAAAACCTGGCGGCTGCGAGTCGTCGCAACAGACGGCTCGCCGCTCTCCGCGCCGCGGGCCATCGCGCGCTATGTGCTCGCGTGGCTGTGGTTTCTGCCACCGCTAGCGCTGCATCCGCTGCTTGGGCTCTCGGTGCCGCACACGCTCGTGCTTGCCGCCGTCTGGTTCGTGCTGTGGGCCGCCACGAGCCGCTTCGACGCCAACCGTCAGTTTCTGCATGACCGGCTTGCCGGGACACGGGTGGTAGCAGTAGCGGCCTGAGGATCGCGGTCCAAATGGAGCCCGCGTAATAAGAACTTCTTGTGACTGTCACGGCACAGTCATGTGCGGATGGCGCAATACGCTCACTGCAACTCGACGCGTGAGCCATGGACCCCAACACGTCCGCGACTTCCTTGTTCCGCCAGACTGGCCCGAGCGTCGACCCCGTCGCTTTCCGGCCGGACTCCGCTCCCTTCGGCAACGGTCTGCCGCTGCCACTGCCACCGCTCTCCTCTGATACCCAACCCGGCGGCCGTCCTGATGACGACCATGAGGAGCCGCATCGCTACCGCACGATCTGGCTGTCCGATATCCATCTGGGTTCGAGCGGCTGCCAGGCGCCGTATCTGCTCGACTTCCTGCGCCACAACGACTCGGAGTATCTCTACCTGGTCGGCGACATCATCGACGGCTGGCAGTTGAAGAAAGGCTGGTACTGGCCGCAGGCGCACAACGACGTGGTGCAGAAGATCCTGCGCAAGGCTCGCAAAGGCACCCAGGTCGTCTACATCCCCGGCAATCACGACGAAGCGGCGCGCCAGTTCTGCGATCTCGCCTTCGGCGACATCCACGTGCGCGGCGAAGCCTTCCACACTACGCTCGCCGGCAAGCGCCTGTGGATCGTGCACGGCGACCTGTTCGACGGCGTGATCCAGCACGCCAAATGGCTCGCCTACCTCGGCGACAGCCTCTACACGCTGATCCTCGTGCTGAACCGCTGGTTCAACCGGATCCGCAGCCGTCTCGGCTTCCAGTACTGGTCGCTGTCGCAGTACCTCAAGCATCAGGTGAAGAACGCGGTGAATTTCATCTCCTCGTTCGAACGCGTGATGACCGACGAAGCGCGCCGCCGCGGTTGCGACGGCGTGGTCTGCGGCCACATCCACAAAGCAGAGATTCGCGATATCGACGGCGTGCTGTATTGCAACGACGGCGACTGGGTCGAAAGCCTGTCGGCGCTCGTCGAAACCTTTGAAGGTGAACTCAAGGTGATCTACTGGACCGTGATGCGCTCGCCTGAAGTCAGCGCGCAAAAGGCCCGGGCGACTGCCTGATGACCATGCTCGCTGGTCACGTATTCCCGCGTCATCCCTTTTAACTTCCCGCGTCATCCCTTTTAACTTCTATTGGGCCAAAACCGATGAAGATCATGATCGTCACCGATGCATGGGAGCCGCAGGTCAACGGCGTGGTCCGCACGCTGAAGAACACGACCCGCGAGCTGACCGCACTTGGCCACCGTGTCGACCTGTTGACGCCGCTCGAATTCAAGACGATTCCGTGCCCGACCTACCCCGAAATCCGGCTGTCGCTGTTTCCGAAGCGCAAGCTGCACGGGCGCATCGACACGTTCGCGCCGGACGCGCTGCATATCGCCACCGAAGGGCCGCTCGGCATGGCCGCGCGCGCCTACGCGATCAAGCACAAGCTGCCGTTCACCACCGCCTATCACACGCGCTTTCCCGAATATGTGCAGGCGCGCTTCGGCATTCCGCTCGCCGCTACCTACAAGTTCCTGCACTGGTTTCACAAGGCCTCGCTCGCCGTGATGGCGCCGACGCCGGTCGTCAAGACTGACCTCGAAAAATTCGGCTTCACGAATGTGGTGTTGTGGACGCGTGGCGTCGACCTTGATATCTTCCACCAGATGGATTCCAAGGTCCTCAACACGGCGCGGCCAATCTTCCTCTACGTCGGACGCGTGGCGGTGGAGAAGAACGTCGAGGCGTTTCTGAAGCTGGATCTGCCCGGTTCGAAGTGGGTCGCCGGCGAAGGCCCGGCGCTTGCCGAGCTGAAGTCGCGCTATCCGCAGGTGAACTATCTGGGCGTGCTGACCCAGGCCGAACTGGCCAAGGTGTACGCCGCTGCTGACGTATTCGTATTCCCGAGCCGCACCGACACGTTTGGCCTCGTGCTGCTCGAGGCGCTTGCCTGCGGCACGCCGGTCGCGGCGTATCCGGTCACCGGCCCGATCGACGTGCTGGGCGACGGCGGCGCGGGCGCCATGCACGAAGACCTGCGCGAAGCCTGCCTCGAAGCGCTGAAAATCGACCGCAACCACGCTCGCGCGTGGGCTGAGCGCTTCTCGTGGACCGCCGCGTCTGAGCAGTTCGCCGCGCATCTGAAGCCGCTGCCACGGCCCTCTTCCTTTAGCGAGGAGAGCGCGGCCGCGTGACGCGCCGCGCCAATCCGCCCATGCGAGCGAGAACCTCCAGCGTCCGGCGTGCACCGCGCGGCACGCTGCATTCAGTGGAGACGGACGCCAGCAGCATCGAGCCGTTCGACGATATGCACGAAGCCGGTGGGCCGCCGCCGGCGGACGGCATGCCCGATGCGCGGGCGAACGGCGCGGCGCGGCAACCGCAGGCCGTACCGTCTTCCCGCCACAGCGCGTCCGCTGGCGCGCCGGCGAATTCATCCGCCGACGCCCACGAGCCGCTCGGCCCCGACGATCCCTTGGCGCCGCTGCCGTTCAATCCCTACAAGGGCAATCGCGGCATCACGCGCGCCTGGCATGCGCTGAAAAATTCGCTGGCGGGCTTTCAGGTCGCCATTCGCGAAGAAAGCGCATTTCGCCAGGAGTTGACGCTCGCGGCAATTCTCGTGCCCTGCGGCGTGATCGTTCCAGTCGATCCGGTGAGCCGGGTGCTGCTGCTCGGTTCCGTGCTGCTGGTGCTGATCGTCGAACTGTTGAATTCGAGCGTGGAAGCGGCGATCGACCGGATCTCGCTCGAGCGCCATGAGTTGTCGCGCCGCGCCAAGGACCTCGGCAGCGCCGCGGTGATGGTGGCGTTGGGCATGTGTCTGATGACGTGGGTGCTGATCGTCGGCCCGCTTGTGGTGCATTGGGTCAGAGGCTGGCTGCAGCTATAGCCGTCTGGCGACGTACTTGCACCCCGCTATGGCGTGAAAACCCTGACTTCGGCCTTGGTATGAGAACGGTCGGTTTATAATCGTCCGATAGTCTCTCAAAAATACCAACCGCCAGGGTGGATCACGCAGCAGCGGCACGCCGCCGCGCGGCCAGCCCGGCGTTACCTGGGCCGGACGACATGGAAGCCAAACCTCCCCGCCGCACCCGCGAACGGATTCTCGAACTGTCGTTGAAACTTTTCAACGAAATCGGCGAGCCGAACGTCACGACAACGACGATCGCCGAGGAAATGGAAATCAGTCCGGGCAACCTGTACTACCACTTCCGCAACAAAGACGACATCATCAACAGCATCTTCAGCCAGTTCGAGCAGGAGATCGAAAAGCGTCTGCGTTTTCCGGACGATCATCGCGCCACGATCGACGAAATGTGGTCCTACCTGCAGTACATGGTCGATTTCACGTGGCGCTACCGTTTCCTGTATCGCGACCTGAACGATCTGCTGGCGCGCAACCGCACGCTGGAGACGCACTTCAAGCAGATCATCAGCCACAAGGTGCGCTTTGCCAGCCAGTTCTGCGACCAGCTCGTCGCGGACGGCGAAATGGTGGCGACGCCTGACGAACTGCATGTGATTGCCACTAACGTGGGCGTGATCGGTACCTACTGGCTGTCGTACCAGTTCGTGATGAATCCGCGCAAGTACAACGAACAGGAAGCGATCCGCACGGAACTGCATCAGGTCAGCGTACAGATCGTCTCGCTGATGGCGCCGTATCTGCGCGGCCGCTCGCGGGAACTGTTCGACGACCTGATCTCCGGCAAGCTGCCCAAGCGCGAGTTCTACGACTACCTGCCGCCCAAGGAAGGCGCTGCGCCACGCAACGAAACGAAGGACGCCTGAACATGAAGTCGGTGTGTGTGTACTGCGGCTCGTCCTACGGAGCCAAACCGGTCTACGCCGAAGCCGCCCGCGGCTTCGGGCGGGCGCTGGTCGACGCCGGCATTGCACTCGTCTACGGCGGCGGCAAGGTCGGCCTGATGGGCGTGATCGCCGACGCGGTGATGGAGGCCGGCGGCCGTGCCATCGGCGTGATTCCCGAGTTGCTCGTCAACAAGGAAGTCGGCCATAACGGTCTGACCGAATTGCACGTGGTGCCCGACATGCATCAGCGCAAGAAGATGATGGCGGACCTCTCGGACGCGTTCGTTGCCATGCCAGGCGGTGCGGGCACCTTCGAGGAGCTATTCGAGGTCTATACGTGGGCGCAGCTCGGCTATCACCAGAAACCGGTGGCGCTGCTCAACATCGACGGCTACTACGATCCGCTGATCGCGATGCTGGCCCATACGGTTGAGGAAGGCTTCATGCGCCAGACCTACTTCGACATCCTGCAAGTGGATGCCGATCCGGCGGCGCTGATCGCGCGGCTCCAGGCTTACCACCCGCCGCAGCAAGACAAGTGGGCCGATAACCGCGAAGCGGTTTGATCGACGAGGCAGCCATGACGAAAGTCGTTCTGATTACGGGCGCGAGCCGCGGCATTGGCCGCGCGACGGCGCGTTTGCTGGGTGCACGCGGCTGGTCGGTCGGCGTGAACTACGCGCACAACGAAGCCGCCGCGCAGAAAACCGCCGCCGAAGTCGGCCGCGCCGGCGGCCATGCCCGCGTGATCCCGGGCGACGTCTCGCAGGAAGCCGACGTGATCGCCATGTTCGATGCCGTGACGCATGCCTTCGGCCGGATCGACGCGCTGGTGAACAACGCCGGCATCGTCGCACCTTCGATGCAACTCGCCGACATGGATGTGGCGCGTTTGCAGCGCATATTCGATGTCAACGTGCTGGGCGCCTATCTGTGCGCCCGCGAAGCCGCCCGCCGGATGTCGAAAGACCGCGGCGGCGAAGGCGGTGTGATCGTCAATGTTTCGTCGGCGGCCTCGCGCCTCGGCTCGCCCAACGAGTATGTCGACTATGCCGGCTCGAAGGGCGCCGTCGACTCGCTGACCATCGGTCTCGCCAAGGAACTCGGCCCGCAGGGCGTGCGCGTGAATGCGGTGCGGCCCGGCCTGATCGACACTGAGATCCACGCGAGCGGCGGCCGTCCGGACCGCGCCGCTGTGCTCGGCACGCAGACGCCGCTGGGCCGTCCCGGCAGCGCGGATGAAGTCGCCGAGACCATTGTCTGGCTGCTGAGCGATGGCGCGTCGTATGTGACCGGTGCGCTGCTTGATGTGAGCGGCGGGCGCTGATGCCCTTCGCCTCACCCGACCGACGGTCTGGCGCTACGCCGACACGTAAGCAGCGGGAGCGGTACGGCTCTCTGCTTTTGCCACCGGCGCGCTAAGGCGCCACGCGCAATCAGAACGACGAGCCCGGCTCGCGCAGGAACGCTACCTCTTCTTCCGTGGACGCTCGCCCGAGCAGTGCGTTGCGATGCGGAAACCGCCCAAACCGCTCGATAACCTCCGCATGCCGAAGCGCCGAGCGGTAATAACTCGCGGCCCCCGGCTGCCCTTGAAACGGTTCGAAAAGCCGCAGTGATTCGCGCTGGCTATCGAACGATTCGTCATGCTCGAACGGCATATACGCGAACGCTCGATGAAACAGGCCTGGCAAGCGCAGATCGGAACCGTTTGCCACCATTTGCCTGGCAATCCTCAGCGCATGATCGTCGGTCGCGAACGCATGCGCCGTGCCGCGATGTATGTTGCGCGAAAATTGATCGAGCAGGAGCACCAGCGCCAACGCACCCAGCGGCGTGTGCGCCCAGGCATCCAGCGCGCCCTGCCCTGCGGCTTCGAGTAACCCGCCGAAGCGCTCGCGCAACATGGCGTCGAACGCCGCATCGCGCGCAAACCAGAGTTTTCTGTCCTTCCCGAATGTCGCGGAACCCGGTGCGCCGAACCAGCAGTCGAGCATCGCTCGCGCATGCTCGTCGAGCGCGGCGTAATCCGCGTCCGCGTCATAGGCCGAAAAACCGGACGACCCAGACGACCCGTTCATGCGAACTCGAGCACCAGCCGGCGCGTGCGCGCACTCTTTTTCTCGAGCTTGGCCACGCGTACCGCGCCAATCTCGCGCGTGTTGCGCACGTGCGTGCCACCGCATGGCTGCAAATCGATGCCTTCGATACGTAACAGACGCACGCGGCCGAGCCCCATCGGCGGCTTCACGCTCATCGTGCGCACCAGTTCGGGACGCTCGGCCATCTGTTCGTCGGTGATCCATTCCGTGACGACGCCGTGCGCGCCGCCGACCAGTTCCGCGAGCCGCGCGTCGACCTGCTCGCGCTCAATTGGCTCGACAGTTGCGAAATCGAGGCGCGCGTAGTCGCTGGTGATGCTGCAACCGTCGACCGCATAAGGCAGCACGGCGCACATCAGGTGGCTCGCCGTGTGCAGGCGCATATGGCGGTAGCGGCGCGCCCAGTCGATCTCCGCCGTGACGCGTGTGCCGGGCGCAAGACGCGCCAACAGCGCTTCCTGCCCGGCTGCAGGCAGGTGCACCGCATCGTCGGGGGTCGCGCCTTCGAATTTGGCCTTGCGGGTATCCGCAATCTCGATACGGGTGCCATCGGGCAGGCTCAGCGCGCCGGCATCGCCCGCCTGGCCGCCGCCGAGCGGATAGAACACGGTCTGGTCGAGATGGACGCCCTGCTCGTCGATTGCGGTAATCGTGGCTTCGCAGTGCGTCAGATAAGCGTCGTCGCGGAACAGTGCGCGCGTGGTCATCGTTGGGGCTCCTATCCAGTCCTGCTGTAGAGAGTCATTATGCCGACGCGCACCGCTGTCAGGAAGCTGGCCGAGCGGCCAATCGGACAGCCCGTAGGCGTCACTGTATTGGCCGGGCCGCCGGGCCAATTGACTCGCCGAGCGGGACCACCACAAGCAGCACCGCCGCGCCCCGCCATCAACCCGGTCGGTTGACCATCCAGTCAGCCGTCTCGAAGAACGAATGCAGCAGGCGTTCACGCAGCGGCTCGGACAGCCCGACGTCTTCCATCGCCCACGCCATGCAGCGCAGCCACTGATCGCGCTCACTCGAAGCAATCGTAAACGGCAGATGACGGGCACGCAGGCGCGGATGCCCAAAGCGGCTGATGTAGTGATCCGGGCCGCCCAGCCAGCCGCACAGGAACCAGAAGAACTTGTCGCGCGAGCCTTCGAGGGTCGGCGGGTGCAATGCGCGGATGCCCGCGAATTCGGGCTCGAGGTCCATCAGGTCATAAAAACGGTCGATGAGTTCGCGCACGCGCGCCTCGCCGCCCACCAGTTCGAACGCCGTCGGTTGGGCGGGCGCTTCATCGTTTGGATCGGTCATACGGTCAACTGCAATCTGCAAAAGGAATCGAAGGGACGAACGCCCGGGTATCTTGTCGCCAGGCACAGTGCCGGCAGGTCTCGTTCACGCCGCGGGGAGCTATCCGCAAGTGCAACGCCCGCCTACCGCTCAGGCATCGCGCAGCGATTGCAGCGCGGGCCGCGAAAGCACATGGCGCAGGCTTATCCAGCCACCCACACCCGCGCAGGCGATGCCTGCCACGATGCCGGCGGGCAGCAGCCAAGGGTCGAAGTTCAGGTAGAAGAAAAACACGCGCGTAGCGAGCTGCCAGCCCACCACCTGAGCCCCGATCGCTGCCATCAGCCCCGCGAGCGCGCCGACTGCAACGAACTCCGCCACCTGCACCGCACGCACCTGCTGGTGCGACGCGCCGAGCGCGCGCAGCAGCGCGGATTCTCGCATACGCTCGTCACGCGTGCCGGCAAGCGCCGCATACAGCACCAGCACGCCCGCCGCGAGTGTGAAGGCAAACAGGAACTGCACCGCGCCGATCACCTGCTCCAGCATGCGTTGCATCTGCGCGAGAATCGGGCCGACATCGATCACCGTCAGGTTCGGATAGGCGGCAATCAGGCCGTCGATCGTCGCGCTTTTCTCGGGCGGCAAATGGAAACTCGTAATGAAGCTCGCCGGGAAGTCCTGCAGCGCGGCAGGCGGCATCAGCACAAAAAAGTTGACCTTGAACGAACCCCAGTCGAGCTTGCGCACGCTCGTCACCGGTGCATCGATCTGCAAACCGGTCACGTCGAAACGCAGCGTGTCGCCGGTCTTCACGTGGATCGTTTTCGCAAGCCCCTGTTCGATGGAAATCTGCGGCTGCTTGGTATCGCCGTACCAGTCGCCCGCGACGACCCGGTTGTCGTCGGGCAGGCTCGTCGTGTAGGACAGGTTGAATTCGCGGTCGACGAGACGCTTGGCTTCGTCGCTCTTGTACTGGTCCGGGTTGACCGGCTTGCCGTTGATCGCGATCAGACGCCCGCGCACCATCGGTTCAAGCACAGCGTCGGGCACGCCGTGGGTCGTGAGGTACTGCGTGACACCCGCGCGTTGCTCGGGTTGGATGTCGATAATGAACTGGTTCGGCGCGTCCGGCGGCGTCGATTTACGCCAGCCGTCCACCAGGTCGTTGCGCGTCATCGCGATCAGCAACAGACACATCAAGCCGATTCCAAGCGCCGTGATCTGCAACGCGCTGGTGCTGCTGCGCCGCTCGAGCGAAGCCAGCGCGTAGCGCCAGCCGATACCCACATTGAAGCGCTCGCTGCGCACGATGCGCGCGGCGCCCCATAGCGCGAACCGGGCGATCACAGCAAACACCAACAAACCGGCAGCAAAACCACCGGCGACGATGCCGCCCAACTTCACCTCACCCGCCGCTACAACCAGCAGCGCGGCGAACAGCACAATCCCCAGGGCATAAGCGGCCCAGGCCGTACGCGCTTCCTCGCCCCACTCGCGGCGTAGCACGCGCACCGGCGGCACCCGGGTCAGCGGCAACAGCGGCGGCAATGCAAAGCCGAGCAAGAGCACGAGACCCGCGGCAATCCCTTCGAGCGCGGGCCATGCGGTGGGATACGGCAGCACCACATCGATCAGGCTGCCGAGCCAACTCAGCAACGCCAGATGTCCGGCATAGCCGAGCAGCACGCCGACCGCCCCGCCGATCAGGCCCAGCCCAAGAAACTCCAGCAGGAACAACGAACGAAGCGTGCGCTGGCTGACGCCGAGACAGCGCATCGCCGCGCAACCGTCGAGATGGCGGCGCATGTAGCGGTGCGCGGCCATCGCAATGGCGACCGCCGCCAGCATCGCCGTCAGCAGCGACACGAGGGTCAGAAAATGACCCGCGCGATCGAGCGTCTCGCGTACCTGCGGCTGACCGTCCTTCAGCGACTCGAGGGCGACGCCGCGCATCTTGCCGTCGTCGACACGAGCGTGGGCAAACGCCGCGAACTTCTCGACCGGCGCGCGCCCGCCGGCCACCAGCAGCCGGTACGTCACGCGGCTGCCGAACACGATCAGGCCGGTGGACGCGACTTCATCGTCGCGCAGCATCAGACGGGGCGAGAAATTGACGAAGCCGAAGCCACGGTCCAGTTCGCGCGTGATGATCGCGCCAATCTTGAAGGTGCGGCTGCCGACTCTCACCGTATCGCCGACACGCACTTTCAGCGCGTCGAGCAGCGCCTGGTCGACCCAGACCGTACCAGGCGCGGGAATCCCCTGCGCCGGATGATCCGGCGCGCCTGGCGCCGTCGCGATGCGTAGCGCGCCACGCAGCGGATACAACGCCGACACCGCCTTGAGCGCCGCGAGCCGCGACACGGGCTGATCAGTCGTCGAACTGATCATGCTGGGAAAAATGGCTGTGCTCGCCATCTGCAGGCCAAGCGCCTTGGCCTCGTTGCTAAATTGGGGATCGACGGGATGATCGGCCCGCACGATGAAGTCGGCGCCAATCATGCGCCGCGCATCGCGTTCGAGCCCTTGATGCAGACGGTCGGCCAGAAAACCGACGCTCGACAGCGCGGCCACGGCCAGCACCAGCGCGAGCAGCAGCATCGTCAACTCGCCCGCACGCCAGTCGCGCGCCGCCATCCGCACCGACTGGCGCAACAGATCGGCCCCGCTAAAACGACGCCCCGGTGCAACGCGCGCGGCTGGCACGGCCGGCGCCGACGAAACCCCTGCCGAATCGCTCAATCGTGCCGACTCCTCGCGAAACGCGACACCATATGCGTCGCCATGCCGCGAAAACCGCCCTGCACGCCGCGCCACAGACGGGGTAAGGCCCATGCCGCCAGCATCAGAAAACCTATCATCAGCAGCAGGAACAGTACCGGCACGAACAGCGCCAGTAACAGTCCGCCGAACACCAGTCCATCCTCGGCGATCGACGTCACGACATTCGACACCGGCTCAGGGGAGAGATTGATCAGCGCGCGTGTGCCCGCTTTCGCCAGATGCGCGGTACCGGCCAATGTGCCGCCGGCCAGCGCCGCTACGGTCAGGAAGGCCGGATCGGCGTGGCCGAGCGCGCCAGCAGCAAGTACAGCGCCGGCCGGGATACGGATAAAGGTGTGGATGGCATCCCAGAGCGAGTCGAATGCGGGGATCTTGTCGGCCAGAAACTCGGTGACCGTGAGGACCGCCGCCACGCCGATCACCCATGGCGAAGCCAGCGCGGACAAGGTGTCGGGCAGGTGGACGAGGCCGAAACGCGCGAACACGCCGGCTAACAGTACCGTGAGATAGAGGCGCAAGCCACTGCCCCAGGACAGGCCCGCTGCAAGCGAAAGTGGTTCAAGCATGGCCGCCTCCAGGCGCGCTGCGCGTGCCGGGCGGTTTGTGCTGCAGCAGATGCCCACCGCAGCAAAGCCGCCAGACCCGCGCCAAGCCGGACGCGGGACAAGTTCAAATTGAGATCGACTTCATTATAGCCACGTTAATTCGCAGACCGCAGAGCGGAGTGCAATTTGAGGCTCTAAAAGGAGCCGCACCGTTGCGGTGCAGTTGGCTGCGCAGGCGGCCTTCAATTGCGCTGCAAGCCCTGCAGACAACGGATTCCGCCCTATCGCGCGGTCAATGGCCGGAAGACAGTTTGAGCCCGATCAGGCCGACCACGATCAGTGCCGCGCTCGCCACCCGTGCCACCGTCAGTGCCTCACCCATTATGACGATGCCAAAAATAAACGCGCCCACGGCGCCGATCCCGGTCCACACGGCATACGCGGTGCCGAGCGGCAACTGGCGCATCGCCATGGCGAGCAGCACAAAGCTGCCGAGCGCCGTCACCACCGTGAACACGGACGGCCACAGCCGGGTAAAGCCTTCGGAGGTCTTGAGACCGGCCGCCCACGCGACTTCGAGCAAACCGGCAATCAGCAGAAGAATCCAGGACATGAGACGACTCCATTGTTGAGATGGGGCAGTCCCCGTTCGATGCGAATGCGTAAGGTCGTCCTTACGAACTGTAATTATATCAAGATTAGGCCAAGGTACCTCAGACCGCTCCCACCAGCCGGTAGCCGACCCCTGTTTCCGTCACGATATGCTCCGGCTGCGCCGGATCGCGCTCGAGCTTCTGCCGCAAGTGTGCCATGTAGATACGCAGATAGTGGTGGCTCTCCACATGCGATGGGCCCCACACGTCGCGCAGCAACTGGCGGTGCGTCAGCACACGGCCGGCGTGCCGCACCAGGGTGGCGAGCAACCGGTATTCGATCGGCGTCAGATGGATCGCCGCGCCGTCGCGCGTCACCTGGCGCAACGCCAGGTCGACCGTCACCGCGCCGAAATGCACCTGCGGCGATTCGTTCGCGCCGCCCTGGTTGCGCCGGCGCATATGGGCGCGGATCCGCGCCAGCAATTCGGACACGCCAAACGGCTTGGTCAGGTAGTCGTCGGCGCCGGCGTCGAGCGCGGCCACCTTCTCGGCTTCCTGGGTGCGGGCCGACAGCACGATCACTGGCAGGTCGCTCCAGCCGCGCAGTTCGCGGATCACGTCGAGCCCGTCGGTATCGGGCAGACCCAGATCGACGATCACGAGGTCAGGTTTGCGCGTCGCGGCTTCGACGAGCCCCTGCTTGCCGGTCTCGGCATCGTGGACGACGATGCCCTCGCCTTCCAGCGAGGCACGCACGAAACGGCGAATCTGTTTTTCGTCTTCAATCAGGACGACGGTAATGCTCGGGTCACTCATGGGTGGGCTTCAAAGTCTGCTTAGGGTAAGACTCGGGGGACAGCTCAGTTGACGGCTCGGGAGACGACTCGGGGGGCAACAAGGGCAACACCTCGCCTGCCGCTACGTCCGGCAACCGGCCGGCTGCATCGCTCATCGCCGCTTCGTCGTCTTCCAGCACGTCCGGCGCGGGCGGAGGCGTCTCCACGGGTAAATTGAACCAGAAACGCGCGCCTTCGATATGGCCATCGCGCGCCACCCGGTTCAGTGCGCCGATGGTACCGCCATGCGCTTCAACAATGGCCCGGCAAATCGCCAGGCCCAAACCGATGCCAGGCTTGGCCGACTCTTTCTCGCCGCGAGTGAATTTCTCGAACACCCGCGCTTCCATGCCGACCGGCAGTCCAGGGCCGGTATCGTCGACGGTCACGCGGACGAACGGCTTGCCGTCTTCTTCTATCACGTCCGCGCCGATGACGAGCGGCGTGTCGGCCGGCGTGTATTTGGCGGCATTCTCGAACAGGTTCGAGAACAGTCGCTCCATTAGTACCGCGTCGAGCTGCAGCAGCGGCAAATCGGCCGGCAGTCTCGTCTGCACAGAATGTCGCGTCAACACACGTTTGCACGCGCGAAGCGCAGCGCCGACCGTCTCTTCGAGCAGCGACCACTGACGGTTCAGTTGCAAGCCGCCCGCCTGCAGCCGCGCCATGTCGAGCAGGTTGGTGACGATGCCGGTCATGCGCAACGCCTCTTCGTGAATCGCCTCCACGAGATCGTCGCCGGGTTGCTTGACCGCTTGTCCTTCGCGGGTCTGGGCGAGCATCGACGAAAAGCCGACGATCGTCGTGAGCGGCGTACGCAGGTCATGCGAAATCGCCGACAGCAGCGAATTGCGCAAGCGCTCCGATTCCATGTTGACGAGCGCATCGCGAGCGATGTCGACGTAGTGCACCCGTTCCAGCGCCAGCGCAATCTGTGCGGCAAACGCGTCGAGCATGCGCTGCTGCTCGGGTACGTCGAGTTCGCGCTCGTCGCGCATTACCACCGCCAGCACGCCGCGCGTGCGCATCGGCGCCTTCAGCGGCAGATACAGCGCGGCGGCTGCGGGCAGCGTGTCTGTACCGTGCCCAGCCGGCTTTTGCTGGTCGTACACCCACTGGCCGACGTCGATATCGAGCGCCTCACCTTCGAGGGTCACTGCGGCATCGGGGTCTTCGATCTTCTGCTTTACCTGGTCCACGCTATCCGGCAACAGGATCGCCACGCGCGCGCCGAACACTTCGCTCACATGCCGGCTGCCGATGCCGACGATCTGCTCCATCGTCAGCGCCGCGGCCAGTTCGCGCGCCATGGCGTACATCGCTCCGGTACGTTGCTCGCGGCGCCGCGCGACGCTCGCCTCGCGGCGCAGGCTCGAAGTCAGATGGCTGATCACCAGCGACGTGAGCAACATGCTGAAGAAAGTCAGCAGGTACTGCGTGTCGGACACCGAGAACGACATGCGCGGCGGCACGAAAAAGTAGTCGAACGCCGCCACGCTGACAAAGGACTGCACCACGCCCGGCCCACGCCCCAGCCTCACCGCGGTGAAAATCACCCCGAGCAGATACAGCATCACGAGGTTGGTCAGATCGATGTGGGCGAACAACTGGCTCGCAACCACCGTGATGCCGATGCAGATCGTCAGCGCCCAGGCATAGGCACGCGGCGGCGAACGTCGCTCGCGCGCCGCCTGAAGTGCCTCGCGCCAAGCGTTCACGCCTTCGTCGAGGGTCGTGCGGCGCTCGATGCCGTCGCGCTCCGAAGACGCGCGGATCAAGGTCAGATCGAGGTCGCCCGCGCGCTCCGCGATACGGTCGCCGAGCGGCCGGCGCAGCCAGCGCGCGAGGCCGATGCGCGACGAGGCGCCCGCCACCAGTTTGGAGACGTTGCGCACCCGCGCATAACCGATCAGCGCCGCGACCGCGTCCGTGCCCGCGAGCGTGGCCGTTTCCGCGCCGAGCTCGGCGGCGAGTTTCAAAGCGTTCAACGTGCGCTCGCGGCGCGCATCCGGCAAGCGTTGCAGTTTCGGCGTCTCGACATACACCGCGAGCCAGTCGGCCTTCAGGGCCGACGCAAGCCGCGCCGCTGCGCGCACCAGAATGGGCGCTTCCGGACCGGGGCCCACGCATACCAGCAGCCGCTCGCGCGTCTGCCAGATACGCTGGATCGAACGGTCTGCACGGTACTCGCGCATCTGCGCATCGACGCGGTCCGCCGTGCGGCGCAGCGCCAGTTCGCGCAGCGCAATCAGGTTGCCTTTGCGAAAGAAGTTGCGCACGGCGCGCTCGGCCTGCTGCGCCATGTAGACCTTGCCGTCGCGCATGCGGTCGAGCAGCTCCTCGGCCGGCAGGTCGACCAGCGTGACTTCATCGGCGCGATCGAATACGCGGTCGGGCACCGTCTCCCACACGCGGATGCCGGTGATCTGCCCGACTATGTCGTTAAGGCTTTCGAGGTGCTGGACGTTGACCGTCGTGTAGACGTCGACGCCCGCATCGAGCAGTTCGTAGACGTCCTGCCAGCGCTTCAGATGGCGCGCGCCCTGCACGTTCGAATGCGCGAGTTCGTCGACCAGGATCAGTTGCGGCTTGCGCGCCAGCGCGGCGTCGAGATCGAACTCGCCGAGCTTGCGGCCGCGGTATTCGATATGCGCGAGCGGCAATACCTCGAGGCCTTCGAGCAAGGCCGCTGTTTCGCTGCGGCCATGCGTCTCGGCGATGCCGACCACGACATCCACGCCGTCGTCTTTGCGTCGTTTGGCGGCCTGCAACATCGCATACGTCTTGCCCACCCCGGCCGACGCGCCGAAAAATACCTTCAGCTTGCCACGCTGGCGTTTTTCTTCGTCGCGTTGCAGCTTGTCGAGCAACTCGTCTGGATCGGGTCGGTTCATGCTTTCTGTTTATGGTTCTGTTCGATGCTAGCCACCGTGGGTCCGCGGGGACGCATCAGGTAGATGGTGGCACGGTAGCCGCTTCACGGCAAATGGCCGCCACAAAACGCCGCGCCACAAAAGGCAAAGACGGCGCCACACCGGGCGCCGTCTTTGTCATCTGCACCACTTAGCCTTGATGCGCGGCGTCGAGTGCGAGATTCAGCTGCAGCACGTTGACGCGGGCTTCACCGAGCACGCCGAACTGGCGGCCGCTCGTGTAGCGGTCGACCAGCGCCTGCACGTCGCTCGGCGACATCTTGCGCGCCGCGGCAACCCGGGCGACCTGGTAAGCCGCCGCAGCCGGGCTGATTTCCGGATCGAGGCCGCTACCCGACGAAGTCACGAGGTCGACCGGAACCGGCTTCGACATGTCGGTACCCGCCGCCTTCAACGCGTCCAGACGGCCCTTGACTTCATCGGACAATGCCGGGTTGGTCGGGCCGAGGTTCGAGCCACCCGAGCTCGTCGGGTCGTACGGCTTCGGGCTAATGGCCGACAAACGGCCCCAGAAGTACTGCGGCGCGTCGAACTGCTGGCCGATCAGCTTCGAGCCGACCACCTTGCCGTTCTGTTCGATCATGCTGCCGTTGGCCTGATCGTTGAACGCGGTCTGGCCGATGGCGGTCATCACGGCCGGGTAAGCGAGGCCCGTGATCGCCGCCAGGACGACAAAGATCACGATAAGCGGACGAAAAAGTTTCATGATTGGCAATCCTTTTAGACGCGGCCGGCAGACAAGGTTTGCCGACCGCAGCCTGTTAAACCCAGCCGAACGCGGCCAGCACCATGTCGATCAGCTTGATGCCGATAAACGGCACGATGATCCCGCCCAGGCCATACACCAGCAGATTGCGGCGCAGCAGGATTGAGGCGCCGAGCGGCCGGTACTTCACACCCTTCAGCGCCAGCGGGATCAGCGCGACGATGACCAGTGCATTGAAAATCACCGCCGACATGATCGCCGAGGCCGGTGTGGCCAGATGCATGACGTTCAGCGCATTCAGTGCCGGATAGGTCGTCGCAAACGCAGCCGGGATGATGGCGAAGTACTTGGCGACGTCGTTGGCAATCGAGAACGTCGTCAGCGATCCGCGTGTCATCAGCATCTGCTTGCCGATTTCGACGATCTCGATCAGCTTGGTCGGATTCGAATCGAGGTCGACCATGTTGCCGGCTTCCTTCGCCGCCTGCGTGCCGGTGTTCATCGCCACTGCCACGTCGGCTTGCGCCAGCGCAGGAGCGTCGTTGGTACCGTCACCGGTCATCGCCACCAGCTTGCCTTCGGCCTGATGCGCACGGATCGTCGTCAGCTTGGCTTCCGGGGTGGCTTCCGCGAGGAAGTCATCCACGCCTGCTTCAGCTGCAATCGCGGCTGCCGTCAGGCGGTTGTCGCCCGTCACCATGATGGTCTTGATACCCATCTTGCGCAGTTCGGCGAAACGCTCCTTGATGCCGCCCTTGACGATGTCCTTCAGCTCGATCACACCCAGTACGCGTGCGCCGTGCTCGCCCTTCTCGGCCACCACCAGCGGCGTGCTGCCGCGACGTGCCACTTCCGCTACGGCGTTGTTCACTTCAGCCGGATAACGGCCGCCGTTCGCTTCGACGTAGTTTTTGACGGCATCGGCTGCGCCCTTACGGATCTCGCGGCCCGGCAGGTCCACACCGCTCATCCGCGTTTGGGCGGTGAAGGCGAGGAACACAGCGTGCAACGAAGCCATGTCGCGAGCACGGATGTTAAAGCGCTGCTTGGCGAGCACCACGATACTGCGGCCTTCCGGCGTTTCGTCCGACAGCGACGACAGTTGTGCAGCATCGGCGAGCGTTTCTTCGGTCACGCCCGGCGCCGGCACAAAGGTCGAAGCCTGACGGTTACCGAGCGTGATCGTGCCGGTCTTGTCGAGCAGCAGCACGTCGACGTCACCTGCAGCTTCCACAGCACGGCCCGACGTAGCAATCACGTTGGCCTGCATCATGCGGCTCATACCGGCCACACCAATGGCGGACAGCAGGCCGCCGATCGTGGTCGGAATCAGACACACCAGCAGTGCCACGAGCGCGGTGACGCTCACCACATGGCCAGCCTTGGCGGCTTCCACGGAGAAGATCGAGAACGGCAGCAGCGTCGCGGTTGCGAGCAGCATCACAATCGTCAGCGCAACCAGCAGAATCGTCAGCGCGATTTCGTTCGGCGTCTTTTGACGCTTGGCGCCTTCGACCATCGCAATCATGCGGTCGAGGAACGCTTCGCCCGGATTCGCCGTCACACGCACGACGATCCAGTCTGACAGCACACGCGTGCCGCCCGTCACCGACGAAAAGTCGCCGCCCGATTCGCGGATCACCGGTGCGGATTCGCCGGTGATCGCCGACTCGTCCACCGAGGCCACGCCTTCGATCACTTCGCCGTCCGCCGGGATCACGTCGCCGGTTTCCACCAGCACGACATCACCCTTGCGCAGATCGGTTGCCGTCGTGATGCGGATCGGCGCCTTCGGATGCGGCTCGTTGAGCTTCTTGGCCATCACGTCTTTCTTCGCACTGCGCAGCGACGCAGCCTGGGCCTTGGAACGGCCTTCAGCGAGCGCTTCCGCGAAGTTGGCGAATAGCACCGTGAACCACAGCCACAGCGTGACCGCGAGGATGAACCCCGCAGGCGCTTCGGCCTGACCGCCCAGCGCGGCGATCCAGAGGATCGTCGTCAGGATGCTACCGACGTACACGCAGAACATCACCGGGTTACGGAACTGCGTGCGTGGCGTGAGTTTCTTGAATGAGTCCACGATCGCCGGGCGCACTAGCGCCGGATCGAACATGGACCGCGTTGCATTATGTTCAGTCATTGAAGCCTCGTTTTTCCCTATTTGCCCGTATCAATGGCCGGCGATCATCATCAGATGTTCGACGCCGGGGCCGAGAGCGAGCGCAGGCACGTAAGTCAGTGCGCCGACGAGCACCACGGTGCCAAGCAGCAGCACAACAAACAGCGGACCATGCGTGGGCAGCGTGCCACCAGTGACGGCCAGGCGTTTCTTGGCCGCCAGCGAGCCGGCGATCGCCAGCACCGGCACGATCGTGCCGAAGCGGCCAAACCACATCGCAATGGCGGTCAGCCAGTTGTAGAACGGCGTATTCACCGACAGACCCGCGAACGCGCTACCGTTGTTGTTCGCCGCCGAGCTGAACGCATAGAGAATTTCCGAGAAGCCGTGCGGCCCGGGGTTGGCGATACCCGCCTTGCCCGCATCGCTCAGCACTGCGATTGAGGTCCCCACGAGCACCAGCAGCGGCGTGAGCAGCACGACGATCGACACCATCTTCATCTCATACGCTTCAATCTTCTTGCCGACATATTCAGGCGTACGGCCAATCATGAGGCCTGCCACGAACACGGCGAGCAACGCGAACACGAGCATCCCGTACATACCGGAGCCCACACCGCCGAAGATCACTTCGCCCAATTGGATCAGCAGCATCGGGTAGAGGCCACCGAGCGGGGTCAGCGAGTCGTGCGTGTTGTCGACTGCACCGCACGATGC
This sequence comes from Paraburkholderia sp. EB58, assembly GCF_050436665.1. Lineage (NCBI taxonomy): Bacteria > Pseudomonadati > Pseudomonadota > Betaproteobacteria > Burkholderiales > Burkholderiaceae > Paraburkholderia > Paraburkholderia sp. EB58. Next base: position 72,521 of record NZ_JBNDMQ010000030.1, read on the forward strand.
CGCCGTCGTGGCGACCGTGAAGATGCCCGACTGAGCGATACCGAAACGCGTTTCCTTGCCTTCCATGTTGCCGCCCGACTGCAGGTCGCTAGCGGACTGGTCGACGTGCAGCGCGGTGAAGGCGGGATTGCCTGCCTGCTCGGCGCTGATTTCACCCACCACGCAGGCGGTGAACGCAATCGTCATTACGGCAAGTACGGCGATACCCTGCCTGCGGTCCGCGATCATCCGCCCGAACACCAGGGCCAGTGCCGCGGGAATGATCAGGATCGCGACGATCTGCAGGAAGTTGCTGAACGGCGTCGGGTTTTCATACGGGTGTGCCGAGTTCGCGTTGAAGAAGCCGCCACCGTTGGTGCCGAGCATCTTGATCGCTTCCTGCGACGCCACCGGACCCATTGCGACGGACTGCGTCGTCACCTTGGTGTCGACCGTCACCGCGTTACCCTTCGCGTCCTTCACCGGGTTGCCTTGCGCATCGAGCTTCGGTGCGGCATAGGTGGTGGTCTGCAAGGTCGGCACGTCCTGATATGCCTTGAAGTTCTGGATCACGCCCTGGCTCATCAGCAATGCAGCAATGATGGCCGCCATCGGCATAAGCACGTACAGCGTTGCGCGCGTGATGTCGACCCAGAAGTTGCCGATGGTCTGCGCCGAATGGCGTGCAAAGCCACGAATCAGCGCGATCACCACGGCGATGGCAGTGGCTGCGGACAGGAAGTTCTGCACCGTGAAGCCGAGCATCTGCGTCAGATAGCCGGTGGTCTGTTCAGGCGTGTAATCCTGCCAGTTCGTGTTGGTGACGAAGCTCACAGCCGTGTTGAAGGCGCTGTCCACCGACATCGGACCGAAGCTTTGCGGATTGCCCGGCAGCCAGCCCTGCACGCGCAGTATCACGTACAGGAACAGCGTGCCAAGCACGTTCAACGCGATCGTAGCGATCGCGTAGTGCTTCCAGCCCATCTCGGCCGACGAATCGACGCCCGCAATGCGATACAGCAGGCGCTCGAGCGGGCCGCCGAAGCGGACCACACGAGAAGTGCCATCCATCACGCGCGTGATATAGCGCGAGACCGGCACGGCGAGTGCAAGCAGCACGACCAGATAAATGACCGTTTGCAGGACATTGTTGGAGTTCATTCAATGTCCTCCGCGCGCAGCAGCGCATAGACGAGGTATACGAATAGCAGCGCAGTGGCAGCGCCCGATAACCACAGGATCCAGGTCATGAGCGTGCTCCCTGGCCACGCCGGAACTGCATCAACTTCTCGCAGCCGGCAATCAAAGCAAAGGTCAGCGCTGCAAATAGCACCATCCCCCCGACGTACAGCACATCCATTTTGTGTTCTCCAGTAGCGGACTTTGGATGGGTAGAACGTTATGCCGATCCGCGTAAAGGCCTGGTCAAAGATGGCAGGAGTGGTGTAAAAAGCGCGTAAACGAAAAAGGCCGTTCGGCGCGGTGCGGAACGGCCTGAGGCCCATGGAGGCTGGCGTTGCGGGAATTGACGGGTCTCGCGCGGGCTCTGCTGCAGCGCGGAATTTTTATGGCGTGACTATTGCGCCTTTGTGCGGCCTTTGTACGGCTTGGGTGCGCTTACGGCAGCAGAACCGTCGAACCGGTAGTACGGCGACTTTCGAGTTCGGTATGCGCCTGCGCGACGTCGGACAAAGGGTAGCGCTGGTTGATGCTGGTCTTGACCTTGCCCGACACCAACACGTCGAACAGCTCGGCCGCCATTGCGTCGTAATCGCTGCGTTTGCCGATGTACGTAAACAGCGTTGGCCGGGTGAAGAACAGCGAGCCGCGTCCGGCGAATTCGGAGGAATCGATCGGCGGCAGCGGACCCGACGCATTGCCGAAGCTGATGAACATGCCAAGCGGCGCGAGGCAGTCGAGCGAAGCCGTAAACGTGTCCTTGCCGATCGAGTCGTAGACCACCGGCACGCCCGCGCCGTTGGTGATCTCGCGCACGCGCCTGGTGAAGTTCTCGCGCGTGTAGACGATCGGATAGTCGCAGCCGTGGGCCTTGGCCATCTCCGCCTTTTCGTCCGAGCCGACCGTGCCGATCACTGTCGCCCCTAGCGCCTTCGCCCATTGGCACACCAGCAGGCCGACACCGCCCGCGGCCGCCTGGATCAGGATCGTGTCGCCCGCCTTCACCGGATAGGTCCGGCGCAGCAGGTACTGCGCGGTCAGGCCCTGCAGCATCACTGAAGCGGCCTGTTCGTAGCTCAATGCATCCGGCAGCTTGACCACCTGAACCGCCGGCAATACCCGCTCCTGAGCGTAGGCGCCGGGTGGACGTGCTACATACGCGACCCGGTCGCCAACCTTCAGATCCGTGACACCGGCGCCCACCACCGTGACCTCGCCGGCGGCTTCCATGCCGAGGCCTCCCGGCAGCGGCAGCGGGTACAGGCCCGTGCGGAAATAGACGTCGATATAGTTGAGGCCAACCGCATGCTGATTGATGCGGATCTCGCCGTTACCCGGTTCGCCCACCTCGACGTCGACCCACTTCATCACTTCGGGGCCGCCTGCCTTATCGAAACGAATTGCCTTGGTCATCATGTCTCCCAGTTGATACCTGAATGGTTGGTTAGCCTGGATAGGGCGTGCCCAAACCGGCGCGGCGATCAGCTCAGACCTTTTCCGCGAGCCGCAAGGTCAACACATCGAGAATCATCCGTGCGGTCGAAATGTTGGTGGCGCACGGCACGTTGTGCACGTCGCACGCGCGCACCAGTGCGTTGATGTCCGGTTCGTGCGGCTGCGGCGTCATCGGATCGCGCAAGAAAATCACCATATCGACGCGGCCTTCCGCCAGTTGCGAGCCGATCTGCAGGTCGCCGCCGTGCGGACCCGACAGCATTCTCTCGACGTTCAGCCCATGCGCGTCCGCAATCCGCGAGCCGGTCGTGCCGGTGGCGACGATGTCGCAGCGGCGCAGCGTGTCGACATACTCGCCGGCGAGTTCGACGATGGCGTCTTTCTTGTGGTCGTGCGCAATCAGTGCGATGCGGGTGGTCATGACGTAAGACTCCAGATCTTGATGTGTTGTTGTGGTTATGGGGTGACGCCGTGGCCGGACGGCGCAAAGTGCAAAATCCGGCCTTGACTGCATTAGCAGCCGAGACGGCTCCGCAAGCGGCCGCTCAGAAAGTACCCGGATAGGCGCCGCCGTCGAGCAACCAGTTCTGCCCGGTGATGTAGCCCGCGTGCACGCTGCAAAGAAACGCACAGGCCCGGCCGAACTCGTCGCGATTACCGAAGCGGCCCGCCGGAATCGTCGTCATGCGCTGCTTGCGCGCTTCGTCGACGGAAATGTGCTGCGCCTTGGCCTGGGCGTCGAAGGTGGTGGCGATGCGATCCGTATCGAACAGTCCAGGCAGCAGGCTGTTGATCGTCACGCCGTCGCGCGCCACCTTGCTGCGCGCCACGCCCGCCACAAACCCGGTCAGCCCGGAGCGCGCGCCGTTGGACAGGCCCAGCACATCGATCGGCGCCTTGACCGCCGAACTCGTGATGTTGACGATCCGGCCGAAGCCGCGTGCGCTCATGTGATCGATGGTGGCGCGGATCAGTTCGATCGGCGTCAGCATGTTGGCTTCGAGCGCGCGGATCCAGTCGTCGTGCGTGAACTTGCGGAAGTCGCCCGGCGGCGGGCCACCCGCGTTGTTGACGAGGATGTCCGGGTCCGGACAGGCGGCCAGCGCCGCCGCGCGGCCTTCCGGCGTAGTGATGTCGCAGGCCACCGTCTTGACCTCGACGCCGCTTTGCGCGCGGATCTCGGCGGCGGTGGCCTCGAGCGTCTCGGCCGTGCGGGCAACGATCACCAGATTCACGCCCTCGGCGGCGAGCGCCTCGGCGCAGCCGCGCCCCAGACCTTTGCTCGCCGCGCAAACGAGCGCGGTACGTCCTGCGATTCCCATGTCCATGTCTTGGTCCTTTTCTGTGACGACGAATGCCGGCCTGCGCGGGCAGTTTCCCCCGATTCTAGAAGAATCAGTGCCCGACTGCCGGAGGACCCGCCACAATCTCCGGTATCTTCAGGCGGTACTTTCGGTAAACTTGCAGCCGTGGCGCGCCCGCCTGCCGGTTCTTCCGGTCATTCTGGCCGCCGACCGATTCCTCTTGCCGCGCTAGCGCCCTCGCCATGACACAGGACAGCCGTTTCCCGAATCTTTTCATCCTCGATCACCCGCTGATCCAGCACAAGCTCTCGCATATGCGCGACCGCGATACCTCGACGCGCACCTTCCGCGAGCTGCTGCGCGAGATCACGCTGCTGATGGGCTATGAGATCACCCGCAACCTGCCGATGACCACGCGCCGCGTCACCACCCCGCTCGTCGAACTCGACGCACCGGTGATTGCTGGCAAGAAACTGGCGATCGTGCCGGTGCTGCGGGCCGGCGTTGGCATGTCGGACGGCTTGCTGGAACTGATTCCATCGGCACGCGTCGGGCATATCGGCGTGTACCGCGCGGATGACCATCGGCCGGTCGAGTATCTGGTACGGCTGCCGGATCTGGAAGACCGGACCTTCATCCTCTGCGATCCGATGGTGGCGACCGGCTACTCGGCCGTGCACGCAGTGGACGTGCTGAAGCGCCGCGGCGTGCCGGGCGAAAACATCATGTTCCTCGCGCTGGTGGCAGCGCCGGAGGGCGTCCAGGTGTTCCAGGACGCGCATGCGGACGTGAAGCTGTACGTGGCGTCGCTCGATTCGCATCTGAACGAGCACGCGTATATCGTCCCTGGTCTGGGCGACGCCGGCGACCGGCTGTTTGGGACGAAGAACTGAGATTGCGGTGCGGGCGGGGGCGCCGCATGACGACAAAAACGGCGCCGCGCCGCCCGCAGACGCGGCCTTTCCCTGCGCTCCCCCACTGCCGCCGCCCCGCGGCATGATAAAATTCGGATCCGCTCATCGAGCGCCCCAACTTGCACAATCGCCCGGCGCATCGCGCCTTTGCGGGCAGTGGGACCGGTCTGACATCGAGGCGCGCCTTCGCAAGCGCCCGACATCGCAACGACAATTGCACTATGCGTGCGCCCGGCTGGCGCGCGCGATGGAGAAAGGTATGGCGGGTCATTCGAAATGGGCCAACATCAAGCATAAAAAAGCAGCGGCCGATGCCAAGCGCGGCAAGGTCTGGACGCGGCTCATCAAGGAAATTCAGGTTGCCGCCCGCATGGGTGGGGGCGACATCGACTCGAACCCGCGCCTGCGGCTCGCCGTCGAAAAGGCGTATGACGCCAACATGCCGAAGGACAACGTCAACCGCGCGATTCAGCGTGGTGTCGGCGGCGTCGATGGCGCAAGCTACGAAGAAATCCGCTACGAAGGCTACGGCATCGGCGGCGCGGCAGTGATCGTCGACACCATGACGGACAATCGCATCCGTACCGTGGCGGAAGTGCGTCACGCGTTCTCGAAGAACGGCGGCAACATGGGCACGGACGGCTCGGTGGCGTTCATGTTCGACCACGTCGGCCAGTTCCTGTTTGCGCCCGGCACGGCTGAAGACAAGCTGATGGAAGCGGCCCTCGAAGCCGGCGCCGACGACGTGGTGACGAACGAGGACGGCAGTATCGAAGTGCTCTGCCCGCCGAACGATTTCCCGAAGGTGAAGACCGCGCTGGAAGCCGCTGGTTTCAAGGCGGAACTGGCTGAGGTGACGATGAAACCTCAGACGGAAGTGGAGTTCACCGGCGACGACGCGGTGAAGATGCAGAAGCTGCTCGACGCACTCGAAAATCTGGACGACGTGCAGGAAGTCTATACAAACGCTGCGATCGCGGACGAATAAGCCCCGCACGGGCGCGCCAAAAGCGGCGCCCGCGGGCGGTTCGCGGCGGATGGCACTGGTTTGGGGTGCCGTCCTTGTGCGATTGATTTTTTGCAAAGCCTTTTTTGCAAACCAAGTGCCTGGCTGCCGTTTTATATGGTCAGAACATTTGGTTAGCTGGTCGCCTTGGGCGAACCTTGTTGTGGATATCCACGGCTCGCGCCAACGCGCCAGCCGTTCATGGTTTTTAAGTCTTCGGGGAATCACATGAAGTTACTCGTCGTCGGGTCCGGCGGTCGCGAACACGCGCTTGCATGGAAGCTCGCGCAATCGCCGCGGGTCCAGCTCGTCTACGTGGCTCCTGGCAATGGCGGCACCGCCCAGGACGAGCGTCTGCGCAACGTCGACATCACCGAGCCGGCTGCGCTTGCCGATTTCGTCGAGAAAGAACAGATCGCCTTCACGCTGGTCGGTCCGGAAGGCCCGCTCGCCGCCGGCATCGTCAATCTGTTCCGCTCGCGTGGTCTGAAGATTTTCGGGCCCACGAAGGAAGCCGCGCAGCTCGAAAGCTCGAAAGACTTCGCCAAGGCGTTCATGAAGCGTCATGCGATCCCGACGGCCGAATACGAAACCTTCTCCGACGTCGCCGCAGCGCACGCGTACCTCGACGCCAAGGGCGCGCCCATCGTAATCAAGGCTGACGGTCTCGCCGCCGGCAAGGGCGTGGTGGTCGCGCAAACGCTCGAAGAAGCGCATGCGGCGGTCGACATGATGCTGTCGGACAACAAGCTCGGCGATGCCGGCGCGCGCGTCGTAATCGAGGAATTCCTCGCCGGCGAAGAGGCGAGCTTCATCGTGATGGTGGACGGCAAGCATGTGCTGCCGCTCGCCTCAAGCCAGGATCACAAACGGCTGCTCGACGGCGATCACGGCCCGAACACGGGCGGTATGGGCGCGTATTCGCCCGCGCCGATCGTCACGCCGCAACTGCATGCCCGCGTAATGCGCGAAATCATCCTGCCCACCGTGCACGGTATGGAGAAAGAAGGCATCCGCTTCACCGGTTTCCTGTATGCGGGCCTGATGATCGACGCGCAAGGCAACCCGAAGACGCTCGAGTTCAACTGCCGCATGGGCGACCCCGAAACGCAGCCGATCATGGCGCGGCTGAAGGGCGACTACTCGAAGGTGGTGGAGCAGGCGATCGCCGGCACGCTCGACACGGTCGAACTGGAATGGGATCGCCGCACCGCGCTCGGCGTAGTGCTCGCGGCGCACAACTATCCGGACAGCCCGCGCAAGGGCGACCGGATCAGCGATATCCCGGCCGAGGCCGACGATTCGGTGACCTTCCACGCCGGCACCACGTTGACCGACGGCAAGCTGACCACTTCGGGCGGCCGCGTGCTGTGCGTGGTAGGGTTGGCGGATTCGGTGCGCAGCGCGCAATCGGTGGCCTATGAGACCATCAACCAGATCTCGTTCGACGGCATGCAATATCGCCACGACATCGGTTATCGTGCGCTGAACCGCAAACATTAACCGAAGCTGAGCACCCCTAAACCGATGAACCCGCGGCGCGCCTGACGTGCCGCCCCCAGCACCTGCATTCATGACCGATTCGAACTACGACGTACAGGCTGTACGTAGCTGGCTGCAAGGCCTGCAGACGGACATCGCCGACACGCTCGGCGCGTTCGACGGCACTGCGTTCGCCACCGACTCCTGGCAACGCGCGCCCGGCGAGAAGCTGCGCGGCGGCGGCACGACGCGGATTCTGGAAGGCGGCCAGTTCTTCGAGCGCGCGGGAGTCGGCTTTTCCGACGTTGCCGGCGATGCGCTGCCGGGCTCGGCCAGCGCCGCCCGCCCGCAGCTCGCCGGACGCGGCTTCGAGGCAATGGGCGTATCGCTCGTGCTGCACCCGCACAATCCGTACTGCCCGACCGTGCATATGAATGTGCGCCTGCTGATCGCCACCAAGCCGGGCGAGGCGCCGGTGTTCTGGTTCGGCGGCGGCATGGATCTGACGCCCTACTACGGCTTCGAGGAAGACGCGCAGCATTTCCACCGCGTCTGCCGCGATGCGCTGGCGCCTTACGGTGCCGACCTGTATCCGCGCTTCAAGCGCTGGTGTGACGAATATTTCTTCCTCAAGCACCGCAATGAACCGCGCGGCATTGGAGGGATTTTCTTCGACGATTTCTCGGAGCCCGGCTTCGAACAATCGTTTGCGATGCTCCAAAGCGTCGGCGATGGATTCCTGAAAGCGTACCTGCCGATCATCGAGAAACGCCGCAATCTGCCGTACGGCGAGGCTGAACGCGATTTCCAGGCGTACCGGCGTGGCCGTTACGTCGAGTTCAACCTGGTCTTCGACCGTGGCACACTGTTTGGGCTGCAGAGCGGCGGACGCACCGAATCGATCCTGATGTCGATGCCGCCTGTGGTGAACTGGCGCTACAACTGGCAGCCGGAACCCGGCACGCCGGAAGCGCGCCTTTACAGCGACTTCCTCGTGCCGCGCGAGTGGGTCTGACGGGTTTGGCCACCAGCCAGACCCCAGACCTGCCCGCGCCGTCACGACAAAGGACTCTCACCTGAAGCCGAACGCTCACCCCGTTGCCCTGCCCCGCCGGATTGGCCTCTTGGGCGGCACCTTCGATCCGATCCACGACGGCCACCTCGCGCTTGCGCAAAGGTTCGCCGAGGTCCTGCAACTGACCGAACTGGTGCTGCTGCCAGCCGGCCAGCCGTGGCAAAAGCCGGACGTCTCGCCGGCGGCCGACCGGCTCGCCATGACCCGTGTCGCCGCCAGTTCGCTGGTGCTGCCCGGCGTCAAGGTGAGTGTCGCCACCGACGAGATCGAACACGACGGCCCGACTTACACAGTCGAGACGCTGCAGCGCTGGCGCGAACGCGAGGGCCCGCAGGCCTCGCTGTCGATGCTGATCGGCGCCGACCAGCTGGTGCGGCTCGACACGTGGCGCGACTGGCGCCGTTTGTTCGAGTTCGCGCATATCTGCGCGTCGACCCGTCCCGGCTTCGACCTCGCCTCGATCGCGCCGGCCGTCGCCGCCGAGATCGCCGCACGCGAGGCAAGCGCGGAGGTATTGCAAGCAACACCCTGTGGTCATCTGCTGATCGATACCACGCTGGCCTTCGACGTTTCAGCCACCGATATCCGCGGGAATCTGCGCGAACGTCTTGCCCAGCATGCCGGCGGCCAGCAACAGAACGAGGCCGCGAGCCATGTCCCCACCGCGGTGTGGGACTATATTCTTCAACACCATCTGTACCACCGGTAACCCTATGGATATTCGCAAACTGCAACGCGCGATCGTCGACGCCCTCGAAGACGTGAAAGCGCAAGACATCAAGGTGTTCAACACCAGCCACCTGACCGGACTGTTCGACCGCGTGATCGTCGCCTCCGGCACCTCGAACCGTCAGACCAAAGCGCTTGCCTCCAGCGTGCGCGAGAAGGTCAAGGAAAATGGCGGCGAGATCATCAGCACCGAAGGTGAAGACGTCGGCGAATGGGTGCTGGTCGATTGCGGCGACGCGGTCGTGCACATCCTGCAACCGGCCCTGCGCCAGTACTACAACCTCGAAGAAATCTGGGGCGACAAGCCAGTGCGCATCAAGCTGACGAGTTCGAGCCCGTTCGGCGGCGCCCGCGCCAGCGAACCTCTTGATGAGGACGAAGAGGACGACGAACCGGCCGCCAAGCCGGCACGCAAGACGCCGGCACGTCGTCGTTAAGCGGAACGCAGGTTTGCCGTACGCAACGCCGTCCAAACGCTCAGAATGAAACTGCACATCCTCGCCGTCGGCCACAAAATGCCGGACTGGATCGCCACCGGCTTCGACGAGTACGCGAAACGCATGCCACCCGAGCTGCGTATCGAGCTGCGCGAGATCAAGCCCGAGCAGCGTTCGTCGGGGCGTCCAGCAGAGAGCGTGATGGCTGCGGAGCGGCAGAAGATCGAAGCCGCGTTGCCGAAGAACGCGCGCATCGTCGCGCTCGATGAACGCGGCAAGGACTGGACCACCATGCAGCTCGCCACCGCCCTGCCCGGCTGGCAACAGGACGGACGCGACGTCGCGTTCCTGATCGGCGGCGCAGACGGGCTCGATCCCGACCTCAAGGCGCGCGCCGACATGCTGCTGCGCGTCTCCAGCCTGACGCTGCCGCACGCCATGGTCCGCGTGCTGCTCGCCGAACAGCTTTACCGCGCGTGGACCATCACGCAAAATCACCCCTATCACCGCGTGTGAGCGCGCGACGACGCTGAATACCTAAGCGGAAGCCAAGCGCCCACGGCCGCTGGGCGCCGGACGGAGCGAGCGCCCAGGACTGTCTGGACGTCCGGGTGCGCGTTTCGTTTAGCGCCTCGCGTCTTGCGTAAATGGCGCCTGCTATCGCGGCGCTCGCACGCGATTTCCCAAAATGTGCCCTTGATGTGCGCCTTTCACGCGCGTCATTCGCGCGTCTCTTTCACGCAAAACGCTTCACTGAGATTCTTTATGGCCACGCCCGCTGCCGCACTGCATCCATTCGTCTATCTTGCATCCCAAAGCCCGCGCCGTCAGGAACTGCTGCAGCAGCTCGGCGTGCGCTACGAGCTACTTCTGCCGCGCCCCGATGAAGACGCCGAGGCGCTCGAAACCGAGTTGCCCGGCGAGCAGGCGCACAATTACGTCGTGCGGGTGTGCAAGGCCAAGGCCATCGCGGCGCGCGCACGGCTCGTCGCCGGCGGCCATGCTCAAGCTCCGATTCTGGTTGCGGACACAACGGTCACGATCGATGACGCGATCCTCGGCAAACCTGTCGACGCCGACGATGCCGTGGCCATGCTCACGCGTCTCGTCGGACGCGAGCACGAAGTGCTGACCGCGCTCGCCGTCGTCGCTGCGGACGGAGCGCTGCTGCCTGCGGCGCTCTCCGTCTCGCGCGTGAGTTTTGCTGCAGTGCAAGCCGACGCGCTGCGACGCTACGTGGCGAGCGGCGAGCCGTTCGGCAAGGCGGGCGCTTACGGCGTACAAGGGCGTGCGGCGGAGTTTATCGAGCGTATCGAGGGGTCCTATTCAGGTATCATGGGTTTGCCTCTTTTTGAAACGGCTGCACTCCTGCGTGCGGCGCGCATCGACTTCTAGAACAACACCATGAATGAAGAAATCCTGATCAATGTCACGCCGCAGGAAACGCGCGTCGCGCTGGTCCAGCAAGGCGCCGTCCAGGAACTTCACGTTGAACGCACACTGTCGCGCGGGCGCGTCGGCAACGTCTATCTCGGCAAGGTGGTTCGCGTGTTGCCCGGGATGCAATCCGCTTTTATCGATATCGGCCTCGAGCGCGCAGCGTTCCTGCACGTAGCCGATATCTGGCATCCGCGCATCGCGGGAGAACCGCAGCATCAGGTCGCGCATCAGCCAATCGAAAAGATCGTCTTCGAAGGCCAGACGCTGATGGTCCAGGTGGTCAAAGATCCGATCGGTACCAAGGGCGCGCGCCTGTCCACTCAGGTCAGTATCGCCGGCCGCACGCTGGTCTATCTGCCGCAGGAACCGCACATCGGCATTTCGCAAAAGATCGAAAGCGAGGCCGAGCGCGAAGCGATTCGCGCGCGCCTGACTGCCGTGCTGCCTGCTGACGAGAAAGGCGGCTACATTGTGCGGACGATTGCAGAGGACGCCACCAGCGAGGAGCTGGCCGGCGACGTGGCATACCTGCGCAAGACCTGGGCGACGATCCTCTCGCAAGGCCAGCGCATGCCGCCGACGAGCCTGCTGTATCAAGACCTGAATCTCGCCCAGCGCGTGCTGCGCGACTTCGTCAATGACGAGACCTCGCGCATCCAGGTCGATTCACGCGAGACCTTCCAGATGCTGTCCGATTTCGCGGCGGAGTTCACGCCGGCGGTTTCGTCGAAGCTGCATCACTACACAGGCGAGCGGCCGCTCTTCGATCTGTACAACATTGAGGCGGAGATCCAGCGGGCCTTGTCGCGGCGCGTCGATCTGAAGTCGGGCGGCTACCTCGTAATCGACCAGACCGAAGCGATGACGACGATCGACGTGAACACCGGCGGTTATGTCGGCGCCCGCAACTTCGACGATACGATCTTCAAGACCAACCTCGAAGCCGCGCATACGATCGCGCGGCAATTGCGGCTGCGTAATCTGGGCGGCGTGATCATCATCGACTTCATCGACATGGAGAACACCGAGCATCGCGACCAGGTGCTCGGCGAGTTGAAGAAGGCGCTGTCACGCGATCGCACGCGGGTCACCGTCAATGGCTTCTCGCAGCTTGGGCTGGTGGAGATGACGCGCAAGCGCACGCGCGAGTCGCTGGCGCATGTGCTGTGCGAACCTTGCCCGGTGTGCCAAGGTAAGGGGCAGGTGAAGACGCCGCGCACCGTGTGTTACGACGTGCTGCGCGAGATTCTGCGCGAGTCGCGCCAGTTCAATCCGCGCGAGTTCCGCGTGGTGGCTTCGCAGCAGGTGATCGATCTTTTTCTCGAGGAAGAATCCCAGCATCTGGCGATGCTGATCGACTTTATCGGCAAGCCGGTGTCGTTGCAGGTGGAGTCGAATTTGAGCCAGGAGCAGTACGATATTGTGCTGATGTAGCGTTCAGCCACACCGTCACCGGCGCAACCGGTTCGCATGGCGAATTCTGCGTCGTGCCTTGGGCGATCGGATACATCTGCGCCATGGAAGTGCCGGCGCCTGACGGCTTGATACGCCCTTCGCGGTCATGCTCGCAGTCGTACCATAAAGCGTATCCGGCGAACCTGGCTCGCGGTAACGCGAAACAGGTTCGCCATCGATATCGGTATCGGTGTCGTGGAGGAGGTCGAACAGAGCGGCGCCCAGCACACACCACACCGCCAATATCGCAATCAGCCACATCCAGGCATCGTCAGCATCCATGCTCAACTCCACCTTGCCAGATCGCACGTAGATTCGGCATCGGAACCATATCCTCAAGCACGCACGGCGATAGCCTCTGCCGGCTTACACGTGATTCAGCAGAAGAGCGACCGCTACAACCAATACGTCGTGGGTGCGCTACGGACTTGCTTCAGGGTCAACAGATCCTCACATTCAGTATATGTCAACTTGTGATATATGCACGATTCCAGCAGCTATGGAACCGGGCGCTACTCGACAGTGGCGCCACTTCGCTTATCCCGCCCGCCGCACCGGCGGGAAACGCTTTGCGCTCCGGCTGAAAGTCACGCGCCGGAACCGCTCTTTCTTGTGCTCGTCTTCAAAGTGCGCGAGCGATGGCTTGACCAGATCGCTACGCGAGACGATGCCGATCAGACGCAGGCTTTCCCGGTCGGCGACAACAGGCAACCGTTCCAGACCATGAACCGCAAGCCGCGTGGCAACCAGCCGGCAAGTCTCATCGGGTAACGCCACCACCGGCGCGTTGCCGCGCAACACATCGGCGATGCGCGCGTCGGGTGACCGGCTAGCCCTGTCGTCACGAAAACGTTCGAGCGCGCCCCGGTCGACCATGCCAGCCACCGCCCCACCGATCACAGCGGGATAGGCGCGGTGAGTTTGTGTGACGCCGAAGAAAGTCACTAGCGCATCCTGGACGGAGAGGTCCGCGTCAATGGTCTCAACAGAAGACGACATCACCTCGTCGATATAGTGGCGCTCCAACGGATCGACACCATACTCGCGGTAAATGTGATATCCACGCCGGGCGATCTTCTCCGTCATGATGGAGCGCCGCATGACGACCGTCGCGAAGCCATGCGCCACCAGCGTGGCGGCGAGGAGCGGCAACAAGGCGTTGCTGTCGTGCGTGAGTCCAAAAGCAAAGACGATTGCCGTGAGCGGCGCGCCGAGCGTCGCACCCAGCGTTGCGGCCATGCAGACAAGCGGCCACAGCGCCGGTTCGCCGCCGGGCAGCACGTGGCTGAGCACAGTTCCAAGCCCTGCGCCCAGCATAAGCAACGGCGCGAGCACCCCGCCTGAGGTGCCGGAGCCTAGCGCGACCACCCAGATAATCGCCTTCACAACCAGGATTGCGACAGCGATCTGCAGCACGATGTGCTGGTGCAGCAAATCCCCAATGACGTCGTAGCCCACCCCGAGCGCACGAGGTTCGATGAATCCGCCAATGCCGACGACAAGCCCGCCAAGGGCCGGCCACCACATCCAGTGAATCGGCAATTTGCCGAACAGATCTTCTGTCTTGTACAACGCTGCCGAAAGGCCCGAAGCCAGCGCCCCGCTCAACAGACCAGCAATGACGCACGACACAAGGGACAGCGCATCGGGAGCCGCGGTTTCGAGCGGAAACAGCGGGCCGGCGCCAAAGAACGCCGCGCGCGCAAAACCGGCAACCGCACAGGCCAAGGCGACCGGCAGAAAACTACGTGGCCGCCATTCGAATAGCAACAACTCCACGGCCAGCAGCACAGCCGCCACGGGCGTGCCGAACACCGCCGTCATCCCCGCTGCCGCCCCGGCGACCAGCAGTGTCTTGCGCTCTGCCGAAGTCACCTTCACGCACTGGGCAATCAGCGAACCCAGCGCGCCCCCGGTCATGATGATCGGGCCTTCAGCGCCGAACGGTCCGCCGCTGCCAATCACAACGCCGGACGACAGCGGTTTGAGGATCGCGACTTTGGGCGACATGCGGCTCTTGCCGAACAGGATAGCTTCGATCGCTTCCGGAATTCCGTGCCCGCGGATTTTTTCGGAACCATAGCGCGCCATGAGGCCCACAATCAGGCCACCCGCAACGGGTATCAGGATCACCCAGACGCCGAGCGTATTGTGTGCCGGCGAGCGATCCGCGAAAGAAAATGCGCCGAAGAAAAACAGATTCGTGAACAGGTGAATCAGACCGAGCAGCACAAACGCCGCAAGCGTGCTGAGCGCACCGATTCCGGCCGCGAGCGCAGAAATACCTGGAAGCCGAGCGTTGGACGAGAAGTCACGCTTGTGAGTGTCGTGCGTCATGGTTACTCAACATCAATCTGGGGAACGTTAAAGGCGCCCTTGAGCGATTTCAATTCGGCGCGGTGCATTTCCGCGAGGCGGGACAGCACCTGCTCGCCCGCTTTCAGCAGATGGACCTCAACCTGGCGGCGATCCGTCTCACTGATCTTGCGCCGAACCAGATCAAGCGCCTCGCAGCGGGATACGAGCGCGACCACGCCATGATGCTGCGCCTGAAGCCGTTCAGCGAGCTCGCCGATGGTCGCCCAGTCGCGATCCGGATAACCTTTGATGTGCAGCAGCAACAGATACTGCAACGGCGTAATGCCCTCGCCTTGGGCGGCCTGTTCGGAAAAGCGCTCAAAGCGCCGCATCTGATAGCGAAACTCGGATAGCTGCTCAAAGTCCGCCTTGGTCAAGCCGCGAGCGAGGGTTTTCATCGGGACTCCGCTGAGATGGGCAAAAACCAAACTGTATCACTTTATGATATTTTTTGCCTGCGCTCAGCCTTGGCAACATAGACAGCGACTATGCCGCTCGTCGCTGCCCGGTATAGGCTTCCCGGTACAGGCCCGCAATCAGATCCGCCTCCGTGATCATCCCGGCGAGCCGCTCCTCGGCATCCAGCACCGGAATGTGGTGATGTCCGTCGTTTGCGAAGAGAGGCAACAGTTCCACGAAGGACGTCGTCATCGCGACAGTCTGGACGTCGGGGCTCATCAATGCGCCGACGGCCGGTAGCGAATCCGTCGCTGGCTTGAACCAGCGTTGCAGGACGCGCGGCATAACCGGCACACTCCTGAAGCCCTGTTTATCGGCGAGATCTGCACGGGTCACGATGCCGATGACGCGCCGGCTCGCATCAGTAACCGGGAGCGCCTTGATATCGTGCTTTTTCAACAGACCCCATGCTTCCGACGCCTTGGCAGTCACCGATACGCTGACCACAGGACTCGACATGATGTCTGCGCAGATCAATTGGTTGAACTGACGGGCATACGCCTGCAGCTGGATATCGCGTAACAGCGACTCCAGATCGTCGAGGTCGATGTCCAGCAATTCACCGCGCCGGTTCAGTACCGCCTCGAGGTCCGCGCGCGTAAAAGCCTCCTTGGGCGTGGCCGGAGATCCTGCTGCACGCTTGGCCTGACTCTGATGTGCAACGTGCGGATAGTGATGCCCGGTGACCGCGTGATACACGATCGCCGCGACCAGAAGCGCCGCAGACTGCATGGCAATCGGCTCAGCGACAAAATGGTAGCCCAGAGCGTGAACGGTCGGACCACCGAGGACCGCTGTCAACGCGACCGCGCCTGACGGCGGGTGAACACAGCGCAGCGCAAACATCAGACAGACGGCCAGCGCGACCGCGAGCGCGGCGGCGCCGACCGGATCAGCAATCCAGCCAGCACACGCAACGCCGACGGTCGCAGAAACGAGATTGCCGCCAATGATGGACCACGGTTGCGCAAGTGGACTAGCAGGTATGGCAAACAGCAGCACGGCCGACGCGCCCATCGGCGCGACGAGCAGCGGGATGTTCGCCGCTGGTCCGAGCAGGACGTGCATTGTCCCGCCAGTAAACGCGATCCCAAGCAACGCGCCGAGACACGACCTCAGGCGCTCCGGCCAGCGGACGGCGATAGGACTGGGAATGAAGCTGGAAAACCAGCGAATAACCGCATGGGAGGACAAGATCGGGCCAGGAGTGTGGGTGAATAGCATGACGCGGCACGGCACCACACCTTAAGGTCAAACCCTCTCGAAGCGAAAGAACGTGTTGTCATGATTATATTTCATTGTGATATAAAGTCGTGCATGCTTTTCTGCGGTCCACCGGCGCGCAAAGAAGCCGCGTTGGTGGTGGGGCTGCCATTCAGACAATCATCGGCACCGCTTCGATCAGCGCAACGCCCATCAATACTCCGACTGCCGCACCGATTAGCGCGGGGTGCCAGCGGTCGAGCCTCAGGACTGCCCCCAGATTGCCGATCAGAACCATCCCGAGAATGGCCATGATTGCCACCATGAATCCCGTTGAAAAATCGTATTCGAAAGACATGATGCCTCCTTCTGCCGCTAGTTGCTCTCCTAGCTGCCGCTTCCAGCTAAGGCCTACTAACGACGAACAGATCGATTCATCCGACGAACGGATTTGCGGCCGACTTCCGCTGCGCGGTTCGATCAGTATTGCCGGTCACTAACGTGACTTCGATTTCATTATATATCATGCTGTGATACATACAATCGTGACTTGAGTAACGCGTCGAAAACGAAAAAGGCCGCCCGGCAGAACAGATTCTGTTCTGCCGGGCGGCCCACATTCTGCTAGAAAATCAGGTTAGCGAAGCTTACCTCGCGTGACCATGACTCCTCTTCTCACTATCCAGATGCGCCATCTGTGCGGCGGCGTAGCGCTCACCCGCCGCAGCACCATTCGGCACGGCTTCGGCAATCGCAGCAAGATCATCCTTGCTCAGCTGCACGTCTGCGGCACCCAGCGCCTCCGCCAACCGGCCACGCGTACGCGCGCCGACCAGCGGCACGATATCGCTGCCTTGCGCGGCAACCCACGCAATCGCGATCTGCGCGACCGTCACGCCTTTGCCTTCCGCCACCTTGCGAAGCGCATCGACAAGCGCGAGGTTGTGGTCGACGTTATCGCCCTGAAAGCGCGGGCTCACTGCGCGGAAATCGCCCTTCCCAGCTGACTCTTTGGTCCAGTGCCCACTGATCAGACCGCGCGACAGCACCCCATACGCCGTCACGCCAAGCCCCAGTTCACGGCAAGCCGGCAAGATCTCATCTTCAATGCCACGCGAAATCAGCGAGTATTCGATCTGCAGGTCGCTCACCGGATGCACCGCTGCCGCACGGCGGATAGTCGCTGCACCCACCTCGGACAGGCCCACGTGGCGCACGTAGCCAGCCTTGATCATGTCGGCGATCGCACCGACCGTGTCTTCGATCGGCACGTTAGGGTCCAGCCGTGCGGGCCGGTAAATGTCGATGTGATCGACGCCCAGACGCTGCAGCGAATACGCGAGAAAGTTTTTCACCGCCGCTGGACGCGCATCGTAAAGCGACCAGCCGCCCGCGGGATCGCGCATCGCGCCAAATTTCACGCTGATGATGGCCGCGTCGCGCCGCGACGGCGGCGCACTTTTCAGCGCCTCGCCGATCAGAATTTCGTTGTGACCCGAGCCGTAGAAATCCCCCGTATCCAGCAGCGTAATGCCCGCTTCGAGCGCGGCGTGGATCGTGGCGATGCTTTCGGCGCGATCCGACGGACCGTACATGCCCGACATGCCCATACAGCCCAGACCCAGCGCCGAGCTTTGCGGGCCGGTTTTACCCAGTTGAAGTTGCTTCATGGTAATCCTCGGTAGGTGCGCCACATGGGAGGCGCTTGACCCAAAGTATCGATCCATTTTCGGCGTGCGATAATCCCCCCCAATTCGAATAGCCCGTGCGGAAATGCGAACAATGCCGGAGCCCGACCTTTCCGATCTGAAAGCTTTTATCGCCGTCACGCAGGCGCGCGGGTTCCGCCATGCAGCCTCGACCCGCGGGGTTTCGGCCTCGTCGCTCAGCGA
The DNA here is from genome assembly GCF_050436665.1 of Paraburkholderia sp. EB58. NCBI lineage: Bacteria > Pseudomonadati > Pseudomonadota > Betaproteobacteria > Burkholderiales > Burkholderiaceae > Paraburkholderia > Paraburkholderia sp. EB58. Next base: position 90,888 of record NZ_JBNDMQ010000030.1, read on the forward strand.
AGCGATTCGCCGGCTCGAGGCCCAACTGGGCGTCAGGTTGCTCAATCGCACGACGCGCAGCGTCACGCCCACCGAAGCCGGGCAACGGCTTTTCGAACGACTCGCGCCGGCGTTCGGCGAAATCGCTACCGCGCTCGATGCCGTCAACCTGTTCCGCGAGAGCCCTACTGGCACGCTACGCCTGAACGTGCCGTCAATCGCGGCGCGGGAAATCCTGCCCGCCCTGCTCTCGCGTTTCCTCGCCGCCCATCCGGGCATCACGGTGGATGTCGGCAGCAACGATACCTTCATCGATATCCTTGCGGCGGGCTTCGACGCCGGCATTCGCTACGACGAGCGCCTCGAGCGGGACATGATCGCCGTGCCGATCGGCCCGCGCATGCAACGCTTCGTCGCTGCGGCCGCGCCGTCATACCTCGCGACTCGCGGCACACCGCAGCATCCGCGCGAACTGGTGAACCACGCATGTATCGGACACCGCTTCGTCAGCGGCGTGCTGGCGACATGGGAATTCAACCGAGGCGATGAAGTGATACGGATCGAGCCGAACGGACCGCTGATCGCATCGGAGATCGAGCTGGAAAAGGGCGCGGCTATCGCCGGCCTCGGCATCATCTATACATTCGACGAATTTCTGCGGCCAGCAATCGAGAGCGGCAAACTCGTGCCGGTGCTCGACGGGTGGTGGCAGTCATTCAGTGGACCGTTTCTGTACTATCCCAGCCGGACGCATATGCCCGGCCCGCTGCGCGCGTTTGTGGACTTCATCCTCGAGCAAGACCGTTCGGAATCCAAATATACGGTTTGACGGTTCGCAGCCAACGCTCAATCTCTCACATGTGCAGACTAGCCCGCGAGAGAAAGGTTTTTGTCAGAAACTCTCCTGGCAACTCTGACATGCCTCCTCTACGCCTGCGCTAAAAAATTCCCTCTACAGCGACGGATTCCAGTCTTCCGCTCCGTTAAAGACAACAACGGCGCGCGTGCGACTCAAGGAGTCAGCCACGCCGACGACTTCGCCGGCGCTCGGCCGACCCGACCCGACCGCCTGCGTTAGCAACCTGTTCTTCGCATGAATCTGGAGGCCATGACTACTCGAATCCTTCTCGTTGACGACGACCTGGAACTACGCACGCTCCTGTGCGATTACCTGGGACGCCAAGGCATCGAGGTCTCGACGTTGCATGATGCGGGCACGCTGCAACAGCGACTCGAACGCGAGCGTCCGGACGTGGTCGTCCTCGATGTGTTGATGCCGGGCGTCGATGGACTCACCGCGCTGGGGCGGTTACGCACTTCGGGCGACGAAATCCCCGTGATCCTGCTGACGGGTCGCTCCGATGACGTGGATCGCATCGTCGGGCTTGAAATGGGCGCAGACGACTACATCAGCAAGCCGTTCAATCCGCGCGAACTGGTCGCACGCGTCGAGGCCATCTTGCGCCGCCGCCGTGCCGTGCCATCACCCGCGGCGCCAGAACAACGCAAGCCGTTCGCGTTCGGCCGCTTCAGGCTGGACTTCCAGTCCCGCATGTTGAGCGTCGAAAACCGCACGCTGATGCTGTCCGCGACCGAATTCGCCCTGCTCAAAGTCTTTATCAATCATTCGATGCGCACCCTGACCCGCGATCGCCTGATCGAACTTCTGTACGGCCCGGAAGGCGAGCGCACCGACCGCGGGGTCGACGTGCAGGTCTGGCGTCTGCGGCAAGTGCTCGAGAGCAATCCCTCCGCCCCGCGACTGATCCAGACGGTGCGTGGTCGTGGCTACGTCTTTGTTCCGGATGGCGAACAACATGCCGCGCAACAACAGTCCGCTTACAGCTAAAGGTATTGCAAAGTTTGCCGTTACCCTCTCTAGAGGACGTTAGCCAACCTTACGATTGCTTGCTGGCAAAGTGCAGCATGTTGCGACCGCTGAACGGAAAACCCCCGCAACGCCAGCGTATCAATGAAGTCGGTCGCCCGCCGCATTGCGCTGCGACGCACCGCGATAATGGTTCTCGAAAGTTTCGTGCATGCGTTTGAGTAGCGCGAGGTAAGGCCTGCCCGGTTCCGTGCCGACAAGTTGCGCGGCGACCGTATTGGTCTCATCCCATAGCCGCTCGAATTTTTCGCGTGCTAGGGTAACGGGTAGGCTCGAGGCCATCAGGTCAGTGAAGTCCTTGTCGATTGCCTCCGGCGTACGCGCCGGTTTTGCCGTGGTATCTGGCATGTTGGGATCCCCGAACACGTTTCAGGACGTCTCCGACTGTTGCCCAACCACAGCATGTGCAGGAAACGTTCGAACTTGCGACAAGATCGGAAGGGCGGGAAAGCACTTCGGTTGAACGACGGTCGAAGCGCATCTGAGCACCCAGACATTGTACTGTCACGTCAGTGCAAGACTGGATCGTCAGAATCCCGATCACAATGAAAATATAAGCAACGGGGCAAGAGCGTGACCAGTAAATATAAGGTGCTGTTTCTCTGCCGTGAGAACTCAGCACGCAGCATCATTGCAGAAGCACTCCTGCGCGAGCTGGCGGGCCACCGCTTCGAAGTCTTCAGCGCGGGCTCCGATCCGGCCGCACGGGTTCATGCACTCGCCCTTGCGCAATTGCGGCCCGGCATCTCGGACCTGGGCTTGCTGGCTCCCAAAAGCTGGCTGGAATTCACGGGCGAATGGGCCCCGCACATGGACTTGATCGTTGCGCTCGATGCGCGCGTGGCCGAATACCATGCGCCGGACTTCCCGGGCAAACCCCTGTTCGTTCAATGGGATTTCGCCGATCCGCTCGCGGAAGGCATGACGCCGGACGAGCGCGGCCGCTCGTTCGAAAAGGTCTTCTGGCAGATCGTGCGCCGGGTCACGCTGTTCATGGAGTTGCCCCGTTACACGACGCCAGCGGTCTCGCATGCAACGACTGCTGAACCGGCCACACGCGAGCGCGACATCGTCTGTCCAGGCTGACCGACCGACGCGTTATTCGCATCGTATCCGCACCCGCGCGACGGCCAGATCTTCGCGCCGTGCGGGTGCCGATCCAGTGGTTACTTACTTCGTAGCCCCCCGTCCTGCGTCGCCGACAGGTCAAATGCACACTCCCGTCGCGCACTGCACAAATTCAATCGTTTCAGCCACTTGCGTGGTTTGCCCGGGAATTGTCCACAGCCTTGCGAACAGATTATGTGGACAACTCCGAGGCCGGAACCGCAGGATGGCACTTCTGATGCAGTGCGCAAAGCGCCCGTCGAACGGCTCGAACTCGCCTCGGTAGATTGCGCCACGTTGGTCAAAATTCAGCAAGCTCTGCACTGCCCTCGGGCGGCGATCGGACTATGCTACGGCCATCATGAAAGCCAACACCGAACGCGATTATCATCGACGGATCGCCCGCGTCATCGAGGCGATACTCGCAGACCCAGGCGCGCCTCACACGGTGGATAGCCTCGCCTCGGTCGCGCATCTCTCGCCGTACCACTTCCACCGCATCTACCGCGCCATGACCGGCGAAAGCATTGCCGAAACCGTGCAGCGCCTGCGGCTCGCCCAGGCCGCCTATCGTCTGACGGTCGCGGGCGATTCGGTCACCACCGTCGCAGGCAATGTGGGCTACGACAGTCCGCAAGCCTTCTCAAGAGCCTTTCGCGGATTTACGGGCGTCAGTCCAAGCGCCTTCCAGACGCGGCAGAGACGCCTCACCACGCCGGGCGCCGAGGGTCTTCGAGGCAGACATGGCGATGTCGGCGCCAATATCGACGCCAACGCCGCCGACGCGGAGATGCCGTGCGTCGAACTCATCGAACTCGCGCCGCTCGACGTCCTTTGCCTGCGCCACGAAGGACCTACCGCTACCATCACCCAGACGTTCAGGACGCTTTGGCAGACGCTCCGTTCCGGTGCGAAGTCCAGGCAGGTCCAAGGCAGGATCGGCATCATTTCAGGCGATCCTGACGACGAGCGGGGCAATTTTCGTTATCTCGCCGGCGTCTTTCCGGCCGCGCCAGTCGAGGCGACGGGTCCGCTCGAAGCCGTGCGGGTGGAAGGCGGTCTGTACGCAGCGCACCGCCTCGTTGGTCCTTATGCGCTGATTGCGCCCACGTTCACGGCGTTATTCGGTGGCTGGCTGCCGCAAAGCGGCTATGAGCCCGACGACCGGCCCGCACTCGAGTTCTATCGGAACCGGGCTGCGCCCGACAGGCAACACGAATGCATCACCGACCTCATGATTCCCATTCGAAAGGAGTGAGTATGTTGCGTCGTTTCCTCGCCGCCTTTGCGGTACTCGCTGCGTGTTGCACCGGCGCCGCCCTTGCCGCGGACACCGGCAGCGTAGCGCCCTACCATGTCGGCGTGGCCAGGCGCGTCATTCACCCGCCTGTCGCCCGCAATTGGCGCGGTGCGCAGACCGAAGCGCTCGTGACGAACATCTGGTATCCGGTCGAACCCGCTGTTCCAGAGGCCGCGCATGATATCGGCGCTCCCGGCAACCCTGTTTTTATAGGGCATCCGCGCGCAGTCGACGCGCCGCTGTCGCCCGCTCACGCAAAGTATCCCTTGCTTGTGTTGTCGCACGGCACCGGCGGCAGCGCCGGGAGTCTCGACTGGTTGGCGTCTGCGCTCGCCGCGAATGGGTATATCGTGGCCGGTGTGAATCATCCGGGCAATAACGCAATGGAACCGGTGACTTTTGAGGGCTTCGTCCTCTGGTGGGAGCGTGCCACTGATGTCAGTGAAGTGCTCGATAGCCTGCTCGCCGATCCGACGCTCGGTGCCCGTATCGACACGAACCGCATCGGCGCGGTGGGGTTCTCGCTCGGTGGTTATACGGTGCTCGAACTGGCGGGCGCGCGAACCGACCAGAAGCAATTCCTGGACTTCTGTGCGTCGTCCGCGGCCGACGCAATTTGCCGGCCACCGGAGATGAACGGTCTTCCAGGCGGCCCACATATGCCGGCCCACCTACCGCCGGCGACGACCGCATCGATGGCGCGCTCAAGCGACTCCTATCGCGACCCACGCATCAAGGCTGTGTTCGCCATCGCTCCCGCATTGGGCGAGGCATTCAATCAAGCCTCGTTCACCGACGTGCATATTCCCGTGTCGCTGATGGCCGGCACGGCAGATGCAACCGCGCCGGTTCAAACCAACATCCAGCGCATCGCCGGCCTGCTGCCCAACGCGACGGTCCATATGGTGCCGGGCGCCTCGCATTACACCTTCCTCGATACCTGCTTGCCAGGCATGGCGGATCGAATTCCCGGCAACTGCAAGGATGGTCCCGGCGTAGACCGCGATACCGTTCATGCGCAGGCCGTCGAACAGGCGCTCGCGTTCTTCAGCAACACTTTGCCTGCAGACACGCAATAGCCCGACACCGTTTAAGCAAGCGCTCAAGTCAATGTTTTGCATACCGAACGATATGCCTTACACGGGGCATCTCGTTCTTCCATCGTTAATGCATCAGCCGGTCCGGCTAGTTGCTCACGAAGCTCAGTTCGCCGCCTCGCGCATGGCCCGGTATTCGCGCCGCACGATGTCCATCAACTCCGCCACCGACGTGCTGGCGGCTTCCTTCTCATAGGTGACGCGGCCGCGCTGCATCAGCATGACGCGATCCGCAATGTCGAGCGTCTGCGCATAGTTGTGCATGATCATCACGATCGACAGGCCGCCTTTCTCCTTCAGACGCAGAATCAGGTCGATAATCAGGCCAGCTTCGCGCGCCCCCATGGCGGCCAGCGGTTCGTCGAGCAGCAGGATCTTCGCATTAGAATTGACCGCGCGCGCCACCGCGATAGCCTGCCGTTGTCCACCGGAGAGCTGCTCGACCGGCAGGTCGACCGAAGGTATCCGCACGCCGATCTCTTCGAGACATTCCGCCGCGCGAGTGCGCATTGCCCGGTTATTCAACAGGCGGAATGGGCCCGGATAAATGATCTCGCGGTTCAGGAACATGTTGTGATAGATGCTCAGCGAATTCGCCAGCGCCAGGTCCTGATAGACGCATTCGATACCTAGCGCACGGGCGTGGTCGACCGAGCGCAGCATCGTTTCCTCGCCGCCAATAAAGAGCTTGCCGCCGGTCTGCTGATGAAAGCCGGTGAGTATCTTGATCAGTGTCGATTTGCCCGCGCCGTTATCACCCAGCACGCCGAGAATTTCGCCCTGCTTAAGGGTCAACGACACACCATCCAGCGCGGTAACCGCACCGAAGCGCTTGACTATCTCTTCGCCGCGCAGCGCATACGCCACTTCGGACATCACGACTCCCCCTTACTTACGCGCGAGACGCACGACGTGGATGTTGAAGATCATCGCGCCGAGAATCGCAGCGCCGAGAATCATGTTGAACGTGAAGGCGTTGATACCGATCAGCGTGAAGCCATCGTTCAGAATGCCCAGCACCGCCGCGCCGATCAGGCCGCCGATGATCGTGCCCGACCCGCCCGCAAGCGGCGTCCCGCCAATCACGGCTGCGGCCACGGCGAGGAACATGATCTGGTTGCCACCGGCTTGTGGATCGATCGAGGTAATGCGAAAGCCTTCGAGAATGCCCGTAAAGCCAGCAAGCACTGCCGCGATAATGAAGTTGCCGAGCTTCAGCCGCTTCACGTTGATACCCGCTTCGCTCGAACCCAATGGATTCGCCCCGGACGCAATCGTATGCAAGCCCCAGCGCGTATTCCGCAATAGCACGTGCATGACCACCGCAATCGCGATCGTCCAGATGATTTCGCTGTACCCCCAGGCACCCATGAATGCAGCAAAATCATTGCCTTCCGGTGTGGACACCGGCGTGCCGCGCGAGATGGTCAACGTAAGACCGTTGATGAAGAACAGCGTGCCGAGCGTCGTCACAAACGAGGGAATACGCAGGTACACCGTCACCGCGCCATTGATCAACCCCACCACGCCCGCCGCCACCACGCCCGCGATCAGCGCAATCCATGTGGGCGCCCCCGCCTCGTGCGCAAAATGCATGATGAACGGTGCAAACGCGAACACCATGCCGGCGGAGAGATCAATCTCGCCGCCGATCATCAACATGATTTCGCCACACGCGATGATCGCCACCGGCGCGATGAACTGCGACAGGTTTTCCAGGCTGGCGCTAGTGAGCAGAAAATCGTGATTGGCGATTTCGAAGTAGGCGGCCAGAATCAGCGCGACCGCCAGAATGCGAATCTCACTGGAGCGTCCGATCGCGCCAGGCCAGCGCCTGGCGCGATCGGCGGATTTCGTCGTATCCGTCACGGATGACATTACGACTTGATCCCACCGTTACGCGGCACGATTTGCGGCTTGGTGCTCTTGCCTTCGTAACGCGTTTCGGTGTTCAGGTACGGATCGACCGAGCCCTTGGTGACGAACTTCAAGCCGGAGTTGACGTTGGCCGGCCCCACCAGGCCACCCGAGGCGAGGAACGTGAACGCTTCCACCACGGTATAAAAGCCTTGCACGTAGGGTTGCTGATCAATCGTGAAGTCGAGGAAGCCGTCATGAATCAACTGCACCGTGCGCGGCAGCAGGTCAAAGCCGCCGCCATGCACGCCCTTGGCCGGCAGGTTCGATTCCTTCATCACTTCGGCCACCCCTTGCGTGCTGCCGGCATCGACCGCGAACATGCCCTTCACATCCTGGTGTCCAAGATAGAACGACTTGATCTTTGAGAGCTCTTCGTTGACGGTGGCGCCCGTTGCAATCGTCTGCACATCGATCTTCTTGCCGGACTTCTTGATCGCGTCTGCCGCGCCGTCCAGCCGCGGCTGGATATTGAGCTGCCCTGGTGTGGCGATAAAGAGTGCGACGGTCCCGCTGTCGACCAGACTGGCGATGCGCTCGCCCATCTGATAACCCGACAGGTACAGGTCCTGGCCGATGTATGCGAGCCGTGGGTTGGTGCTGCCGCGTGGTGCATCCGCGTTGTAGGCAAACACGGGAATGCCTGCGTCCAGCGCTTTCTGGATCGGCCCATCAAACGCCTTGGGATCGACGATCGGCACCGCGATAGCGTCGGCCTTTGCGGCAATCGCTGCGTTCAGCGCATTGACCATCTCGCCGACGTCGGCGTTCGCGGATCCCGTCCACTGGTAATCCATGCCGAGCAATCCACAGGCATCCTCAATACCGTATTGCGTGGGTACAAAGAAAGGATTGGTCGTGACGTGGTTGACGAAAACGATCTTCCACTTCTTGTGCGAGGGGAATGGCGCCGCATCAGCCGCGAATGCCGGTGTCGACACACCACCTAGCATGGCCATCGCTGCCGCGAGGCCCGCACCTTGCAGCAAACCGCGCCGCATGCCCTGCACTTCACCGCGTCCTTCGTCCTGCTTGTCTTCCCGTTCCTCGGCCATGTCATTCTCCCGTATGTCAGTTGTTCGAACTCACTGCTCATGACGGCATAGGCCGGGAAAGCGCCGTTGCCGGGCATTACCGCGTCCGACGGACGCGCTTTCTCAAACGCACGCGCACCCGTATGACAATCCACCGAAAATGCTATATCAGGCACCTACGCCGAATAATCGATGTATACCCTTAACTAGTCGGACTATTTCTTGCGCCATGCATTCCTATCCAGCTGCATTGTTCAGTTGACCTTTCAGATTGAGCGCACCGCATGGCGAACACGTGACATGTTTCGGCATTTCGTTCGAACCATCCGACGTCTTGCAATGCAGCAAAATCACGAGACGCGACACGCGCAAATGGCTCAGCGCTTGTACGTCCCACACTCCAGACCTATATCGGCACTCCACCTCGCACAAATAGTATTACTATCATTAAAGCCCAAGGAGACAGCCCCATGAAGGACGCCAAACGACCGCTACGTTCAGCCCAATGGTTCGGCAGCGCCGACAAGAACGGCTTCATGTACCGCAGCTGGATGAAGAATCAGGGCATTCCCGATCACGAGTTCCACGGCAAACCCATCATCGGAATCTGTAACACGTGGTCGGAGTTGACGCCGTGCAACGCGCACTTCCGCAAGATCGCCGAGCACGTCAAACGCGGGGTATTCGAAGCGGGTGGTTTTCCGGTCGAGTTCCCGGTCTTCTCGAACGGCGAATCGAATCTGCGCCCCACTGCCATGTTTACGCGCAACCTCGCGAGCATGGATGTGGAGGAGTCGATCCGCGGCAATCCGATCGACGCAGTGGTCCTCCTCGTCGGCTGCGACAAGACCACCCCGGCGCTCCTGATGGGCGCCGCGAGTTGCGACGTGCCCGCCATCGCGGTAAGCGGCGGTCCGATGCTCAACGGCAAGCATCACGGCCACGATATCGGCTCGGGCACGGTCGTCTGGCAGCTTAGCGAACAGGTGAAGGCCGGCAAGATTTCGCTGCATGAATTCATGTCCGCGGAAGCTGGCATGTCGCGTTCGGCTGGGACCTGCAACACGATGGGCACCGCCTCGACGATGGCCTGCATGGCCGAAGCCCTGGGCGTCACGTTGCCGCACAACGCGGCGATTCCCGCCGTTGACGCGCGCCGCTACGTGCTTGCTCATATGTCTGGCATGCGCATCGTCGAGATGGCACTCGAAGACCTGCGTTTGTCGAAGCTGTTGACGCGCGAGGCGTTCGAGAACGCCATCCGCGTGAATGCAGCAATCGGGGGCTCGACCAATGCGGCGATCCACCTGAAGGCGATTGCGGGGCGCATTGGCGTTCAGCTGGAACTGGACGACTGGACGCGCGTAGGCCGCGGCACGCCCACGCTCGTCGACCTGCAACCCTCGGGCCGCTACCTGATGGAGGAGTTCTATTACGCCGGCGGCTTGCCGGCCGTCATCCGGCGCCTCGGCGAGGCCGCCCTGCTGCCTCACCCTGCGGCGCTGACCGCAAACGGCAAGACGCTGTGGGACAACTGTAAAGAAGCCCCGCTGTATAACGACGAAGTGATTCGGCCGCTCGACAAGCCGCTCGTCGCCGACGGCGGCCTATGCGTGCTGCGCGGCAACCTCGCGCCGAATGGCGCGGTGCTCAAGCCCTCTGCCGCCACGCCCGCCTTGCTCAAGCACCGCGGCCGCGCCGTGGTGTTCGAGAACTTCGACGACTACAAGGCGCGCATCGGCGACCCCGACCTCGACGTAACGGCCGACTCCGTGCTCGTGATGAAGAATTGCGGGCCGAAGGGTTATCCAGGTATGGCCGAGGTCGGCAACATGGGCTTGCCGCCGAAATTACTCGCGCAAGGCGTGACGGACATGGTGCGCCTGTCCGATGCCCGCATGAGTGGCACCGCTTACGGCACCGTGGTGTTGCATATCGCGCCCGAGGCACGCGCTGGCGGCCCGCTCGCGGTGGTGCGCGACGGCGACTGGATCGAAATGGACTGTCACGGCGGACGGCTGCACCTCGACGTCAGCGAGGCCGAACTGGCGGCACGTCTCGCCGAATGGGAACAGGCGAAACAACCGGTGCCGGCGGATGCAAGCGGCTACCGCAACCTCTACGTCGAACACGTGTTGCAGGCGGACCAGGGATGCGACTTCGATTTCCTCGTGGGCTGCCGGGGCGCAGAAGTGCCACGCCATTCGCACTGACCGGGGTCAAACGCCAGCCGGGCGCCACCGCTTAACCGGCTCAGGCCGGATGGCTGCGCACGACTTCGAGAATGCTCTCGGCGTCGGCGCTCGCGTTTTCGAGTTGAACCAGGCTGGCCTGGCGCGCCCCGAGCGCATCGCGGCTCTGGATCGCGGTAAGAATCGCCTTGTGACGCGGCAACGACAGCGCATGCGTGTCCGGATGACGGCTCGTCAGCTTGATCGACTCCGAGAGCGCGAGCGATAGCATATTGCCGATATGCGCGAGCAGATCGTTGTGCGTGGCCGCCATGATGGCGCGGTGAAAATCGAGGTCCGGTTCGAGCAGCGCGCTGGCGGTGGGCGCGTGCGCCATGCGCTCGTAGGCAGACGCGATGCGGGCGAGGTCTTCGCTGGTCGCCGCAGTCGCGGCGAGCGCGGCCGCGGCCGGCTCGATGACGCGGCGCACCGTAAGCAGCGAGCGGAAAAACTCGCCTTCCGGCACGCTGCTCAGCGTCCAGTACAGCACGTCGGGATCGAGCATGTGCCAGTCTTCACGCGGCCTCACGACGCTGCCCACCCGCGGCTTCGACACCACCAGTCCCTTGGCGACCAGTACGCGCGTCGCCTCGCGCAGGACTGGGCGGCTCACGCCATAGCGCTCGCACAGGTCGGTTTCGGCAGGCAGGCGCTGGCCCGGTTGAACCTTGCCGCTGACGATATCCATGCCGAGTTCCTGCACGATACGTCCGTGCAGGCTCTTGCGTTGTTGAAGATGACGATAATCCATATGAAGAGATCGCGGACTGTGAACGCTTCAGTCGTGACGCGACCGATTCAGCGCTTGAGAACTACCCCTGCCCCATTGCCGCGACGTACCTTGCCCGGCTCGTTATAGCGTGTGGGGGCTCGTTCAAGCATAACACGCGCTCAGGCTGCAAAATCAGGTTGCCAACTGGGTTGCAAATTAAGCCACAGCTCGGCCGCGTTATTTGATCAATGCGCCGCGCTCGCTGAGTAGCTGGCGCAGAATGCTGCGATGGCAGCGGCTTTCGTCCTCGCAATAACAACCGACCGAAAAATTCGTGGTGTGTGACAACGCGGCGAGCAGATCCAGCACTTTGCTGGCGTCGCTATCGTTCATCTCCGCGCGGTAGCTGCGTGCGAATTTGTTCCACTCCGCCTTGCTACCAGTTTGTTGCGCTTCTTTGGCTAGTGTGACCAGCGGCGCGCTCGGCGAGAGATTGGGCAACCAGACATCGTAGTAGTCGCGCGTGCCGAACTCCGCCTTCGGTACGCCACGCGGAGGCCGGCGCACCGTGCCGATGCGCAGCCCCTCTCCTTCCGCCCGCTTCGATCCGAGCTGCACGATGCGAATGGCCATGTCTTGTGTCGCCCGTCCTGGGTTGCGCCGCGATGGCTGGCGGCGTGAGCCACTCACCCACAACCAAACGAATCGCTCACACGTGCCCCACCTCGCCACCCGTCCCCATCGAATCCGTTAACGTGTCGGGCGCGTTTTCCAACGCCGTGTCGTGATGCAGCAGCAACACCGCCGCGACACCCACCAGTCCAGCTCCAGCGAGACACAGCAGGCCGGCGCCGAAGCCGCCGGTACTATCCTTGATCCAGCCCATTGCAAACGGACCGAAGAACCCTGCCAGATTACCCAGCGAATTCACCGCGGCAATGCCGCACGCGGCCGCCGCGCCAGACAGAAACGCCGCCGGCAACGTCCAGATAATCGGCAGACAGCCGAAGATGCCAAAGCCTGCAATCGACAGCGCCGCCATCTTCAGCACCGGGTTATCCAGCCCTGCCGCTGCGCCGATCCCACCCGCCGCAACCAGCAGCGCAATCGCCACATGCCACTTGCGTTCGAGCTTGCGATCCGAGTGCCGTCCCCATACCACCATGCTGATCACACCGACGATATACGGCAGCGAGGTCACAAAACCGGTCTGCAGGTTGGTGAGACCAAACCCCTTGACGATCTGCGGCAAGAAAAAGCTCAGGCCGTAATTGGTTGCGTTTGCACCAAAATAGATCAGGGCGATGGCGAGCACACGCGGGTTGAACAAAGCCTCACGCACGCTGAATTTGCGCACGGATTCGCGCTTGGCGCGCTCCTGGGCGAGCCGGCTCACGAGCCAGTCGCGCTCCTCCGCCTTCAGCCACGTCGCATGGGCGGGCTGGTCGGTCAGATAGAAGAACACCACGATCGACAACACCAGCGCAGGCGCTGCCTCGAGCAGATACACCCACTGCCATCCCGCCATGCCGCCCATTCCATTCAGGCCGAGCAAGGCGCCCGAGATCGGCGAGCCGATCACGGTGGAAAGTGGAATGGCGGCCATGAAATAGCCGACCACGCGCGCGCGGTACGTAGCCGGAAACCACAGCGTCAGCAGGAAGATGATGCCTGGGAAAAACCCGGCCTCGGCAATGCCCAGCAGCACCCGCAACGTATAGAACACGTGCGCGGCCGACATGCCCGTATATCTCGCGATATCGGGAATGAACGCCATCGCGCCAGCAAGCAAGCCCCACGTGAACATGATCCGCGCAATCCAGCGCCGCGCGCCGAACTTCTCCAGCAGCAGGTTAGACGGCACCTCGAAGAAAAAGTACGCAATGAAAAATATCCCAGCGCCGAAGCCGAATGCACTCGCGGACAGCCCTAGATCCTTGTTCATTTGCAAGGCGGCAAAACCTACGTTGACGCGGTCCAGATAAGCCACGAAATAACAGACAACCAGGAACGGGACGAGCCTTGTCGTCACACGTGCCAGAGTACGGGTCTCAATCTCCATGAACGCTCCCCTTAACGAGTAACCCTATACGGGTCAATGCGGATCATCGACGCTTGAGCGGCAATTCGCTCAGGTAGCCAAAGAGTAGTCGTCCGAACGCTAGCGGCAAAGTGATTTCTGTATTTCTGTTTACCGAGTATTGCACGCGCTCCACGCAGCACCAGCGCATTAGCCAGCGGGGCGTGGAAACCCCAATGCATCGGCCTTCGCTCGAAGATCCGCAAAGCGGTCGGACGGCACCGGCGCGACCTGCGAGTTGTCCACGCCCGACACGGAACTGGATGGCGTCGGAGCCGTGGCTCCTGCACATAGGCCGCCGAACGGCCCTTGCGCAACCGAAATGGCCGGCACGTCCGTACGCGCAGCGCCACTGAGATTGAGCGCATAGGCAAGGTTGACGGTGGCGGGATCGCTGCCGCGCACGCCAAGCGGCGCAAGGCCGAAACGCCATTGCAACAGTTGATGAATTGAACTCGGATCGAACGGATAGCGTGTCACATTCGCCGCGGCCACACGCGGGCCGAGCAGCGCACACGGCACACGGAAACCGAGCCGCCCATCGTTGCCGAGCGCCAGTTCGTTATTGCTGATCGGCCGGATCGGCGGCACGTCATGTTCGAGGAAACCGCCCCACTCGTCATAGACGACGATCATCAACGTGCGGTTCCAGTTAGGACCACTGGAGAGCGCGTTGTAAATCTGCCCGAGCAGCACTTCGCCGTTGCGGATATCGGCGTGCGGGTGATCGTCGGTAGAAATGCCTTGCGATTCCCCGGTAAAACTCGGATCGACCATGCAAAACGGCGGCAGCGTGCCGGCTGCGGCATTCGAGAGAAAATCGGCAAACAGATGGGAGATGCCGAGATACCGCGTGCCGTAAAGCGCCGTGAACGGCACGTCGTGATAGTAGTAATTGCAGCCCACATTGGCCGCGCTCAGGTGATCCCAGATCGTGGGTAGCGTCGACGTATCGAGGCTGTCGTCGAGCCGATCCGTCGCGCCGCTGTGCAGATAGATGCGGTTAGGGTACGTGCTGGTCAGCACACCGCTGAAATAGAAATCGCCGATCGTATAGTTGCTTGCGACACCGCTAAAGAAATCGAGGTCGGCTTGCGCGTAGTAGCCGATCGGCAGCAGGTCGCCGCGTACCTCGCTGGTATCGGGCGTCAGCAGCCAGCCGTTCATGGCACCGGAGGCGAGCTGGGTACGTGCGCCCTGATAGCTATGATTGGGGTCCTGATACGCGCACGCCTGGTAACCGTAGGACGGGTTCGCCGACAGCAGAAACGGCGTTTGCACGGTGCCGAAGGCGTCGGTGAACTGCTGGTTGGCAGGCCGCCCCTCGGCGCCTGGCACCCAGCTCAGGAAATGGTCGAACGAGCGATTCTCCATCGTCACCAGCACGATAAAGTCGATGCCGGAGCTGGCCGGATCGGGCAAGGCCGGCCGCGGCAAGCTGTAGCGGTTGCCGCCGTCGGGCGACGGCACGTTTAGGATCGATGGCGCCGCGGCACTGCCGTTCGGCACATCGGGGCCACCGCCGCCACAACTGGGCAGCGCGAGGCTGCCGGCTGCGGCGGCAACGCCTGCAAGAAAACTGCGCCGGTCGAAGCCGCCGTGGCTTCGGGGTCCGTTTCCGCTACCGTTTCCGCTACCGTTACTCATCGCCATGGCTCCTGTGTGTCGCCAGCAGATGGTGAGGACGCGTACGCGCGAGGGCTTTCCTGTCGTCCGCGCGCGCTATCCGATCAGACTCAACCGCACCGTTCGCGCCAGTTCGTCGAGCTGGAACGGCTTGCGCAGAATGCTGCAACGCCGCACCGCCAGACGCGAAATATCGACATCAGCGTAACCTGTCGCGAGGATGACCGGAAGGTCATCTCGCACCTTGCGCGCCGCTGCGATCACATCGATGCCGTTCATGCCCGGCATCGCGAAGTCGACCATCATCAGATCGGGCCGGTCGTCCGTGAGCCGTCCCAAGCCCGTTTTGCCATCATGCGCTTCCGTCACCACGTAGCCGAGCATCTTGAGCGAATCGACGAGCATGCTGCGCACTTCATTGTCGTCTTCGACGACCAGAATCCGTTTGATGCCCTCCACCTTCTGCTCGACTGTCGACACCGATTCGGACTCCGATACGACGGGTTCGCGCATCGGCAACCACAACCGTACCGTGGTGCCGTGCCCTTCTTCGCTCTCGACCCGCGCCGCGCCGCCGGTCTGGCGCGCGATGCCATACACCTGGCTCAAGCCGAGTCCGGTGCCCTTGCCGATCGGCTTGGTGGTAAAGAACGGATCGAACACACGCGAAATCACGTCGGCCGGAATGCCTGAGCCGGTGTCGCTGAATTCGGCCACGACGTACTGGCCGTCTGCGAGCGTGGGATCCGGCGCCATGCGCCGGCCGACGCGCACCGTGAGCGAGCCGCCGCCAGGCATGGCGTCGCGCGCATTGATGGCGAGATTCAGAATCGCCAGTTCAAGCTGATTGGCGTCCGCCTCGGTCCATAGTTCCTCGGCATCGAACTGCGTGATGAACTGGATCGTCGAGCCGAGCGAGACGGTGATGATGTCGCGCATGCCCTGCAGCAACGCCACCACGTCCACCGCTTTCAGATCGAAATTGCTGGTACGCGAGAAGGTCAGCAACTGGCCGGTCAGTTTCGCACCCCGCTCGGTGGCCCGCTTCGCGGTAGCGGCCATGGTCCGCACGCGCTCGTCGTCACTGATGCGCGCGATCAGCTCCGCGTTGACCATGATGACATTGAGCAGGTTATTGAAATCGTGCGCGATTCCGCCCGTCAACTGGCCGAGCGCTTCCATCTTTTGCGACTGCACGAGCACCGCCTGCACCTTGGCGCGCTCGTGAATCTCCTTCATCAGGCGGTCATTGGCGGACGCGAGTTCGTGCGTGCGCTCGGCAATCCGGCTTTCGAGCGAATCGTTGAGCTGCACGAGCGCCGCCTGGGCCTCGATGCGTTGCGCGAGATGCTGGCGCGATACGTCCAGGTGCTGCCGCGAATCGTACTGCCTGATCCGTGCGCGTAGCGACGACGTGACGGCGCGGCGCAGCGTTTCGGAACTCAGCGGCCGCTCGAGTACGACAACGTTGCCGAGCCGCTCGAGTACCTCGAGACTGCGCGCAGAACGCCTCGCGCGGTCGCCCGCCAGCAGGATGATGGGAAAATCGGACCACGCGGGCTGGCCTTCGAGCCAGGCGAACAGTGGCGCCGACCGGTCATCGGCAAGCGCCTCTTCGGTGATCAGCGCGGCGGCCGCCCCACTGCTCAACTCCGCGGTCAAGGCATGCGTATCACCGCAACGCTCGCACTCGCGGCCGTCGTTGTTGAGCACCTCGGCAATCACGTCGGCATCGCGGCCAAACGGCGCCAGAATCAGGATGCGGCGTTCCATGGACCGGTTAGCCTGCACGAGCAATCACACCCTCCACAGGAGAGAGCATCGCGGCATTGCCCTTATAAGACGGCAAACCGGTCAGTACACCTTCGAAATCGCGCAAGGCCTCGCCCACTTCCACGCCGTCGTTGCCGAGGCGGAACTGGCGAATCGAGCGCTCATGGGCGTTCGCCCGGCTCTTGACGGCGGCGATCGCGGTCAACACTTCGCCGCGGTGTTCGAAGTAGCGGAACAGCACCACCACATCGCTCAGGTAACTGATGTCGATATCGTTCTGCACTTCGCCGATGATGCCGTGCTGGCCGAGCACCAGCATCGTGATGGCGCCCTGCTGGTTCAGATATCCCAACAGTTCGTGCATTTGCAGCAGCAGGTAGCGCTCGCCGGGCATTGCCTGCAGGTAAGCGTTCAGACTGTCGATCGCGACATACTTCATGTGCCGGTTTTCGACGGCATCTCGCACGTCGCTGGCGAATTCGCCCGGCGACATTTCCGCCGGATCGATCTGGCGCACGGTTAGCAGTCCTGCTTCGATATGCGGCGAGAGATCCATACCGAGATTCACGGAGCGCAGCAACAGCGTATTGAGCGTTTCGTCGAACAGGTAGTAAATACAGCGCTCGCCGCGCTTGAGCGCAGCGAGGAGGCACGACACCACCGTGGTGGTCTTGCCGACGCCCGAAGGCCCAATCATCAGCGCACTGGTGCCCGGAATCAGGCCGCCGCCGAGCAGCGTGTCGAGGCGCGCGGTGCCCGTGCTGCGCGGCCGCGAATCGAACTCCGTATGGTGCTCGGCCGCCACCAGACGTGGGTAGACGTTGATGCCGCCTGTATCCAGCGTGAAGTCGTGAAAGCCCTCGCGAAACTTGATGCCCCGCATCTTGGCGATCCGCAGGCGGCGCCGGTTGCCGCCATAGTCGTGGGCGAGGCTGTCGAGGCTGATCACCCCATGCGCAATGCTATGCAGTTGCAGGTCGCCCGGTTCCGACGAGTTGTCGTCAAGCAGCAGCACGGTGCATTCGCGCGTCGCCAGATAGCGCTTCAAGGCGAGAATCTGGCGCCGGTAGCGCAGCGGATTCTGCGAGAGCAGCCGCAATTCGGACAGACTGTCGAGTACGATCCGCACCGGCTTGAGTTCGTCGACCTGCTGGATGACGTCGCGCACGGTCTCGCCCAGCTCGACTTCAGCGGGCTGCAGGACAGTCTGCTCGTAGCGCGGATCGAGCCCTTCGTCTGAGAGCAATTCGACGATCCTGAACTTGCTGACGTCCCAGCCGTGACTGGCCGCAACCGAAATCAATTCCGCTTTGGTTTCGGAGAGCGTGATGTATAGGCCAGCCTGCTCTTCAGATGCGCCTTTCAGTAAAAACTGCAACGCCAGGGTCGTTTTGCCAGTGCCAGGCGCGCCTTCGACGAGGTACATGCGTTGCGGCGTCAAACCGCCGCCCAGAATGTCGTCGATCCCATCGATCCCCGAAGAAAGACGCCCCGCACGCTGCTTCGCTATATTTTCAAACATGATGTGACGTCATGAATTGACGTAAATAGTGGAAATGGTCCGGCCGTGACGAGTCAAAAATTCCACTCGTTTACCCACCGGCGCCACTGTCCGAGCAAATTGCGGGCCAGTCGGTCCAGCCAACGCCGTGCAGCAGGCGCCAGCGCTCCCTCGAAAAGCCAAATTCAGTTTTGCGAATCCGTGCGGCGTTGCACGACATTTCGGTGGGAACATTCCGCTGTGGCGCCTCTCCTATGAGGAAGACCCGATTGCCGCGGTGCAACTGCGCAGGCGTCAGCCCGCATTGGCCCGCGTCAAAGCAAACGCCGCGATCAGGCCCACCTGTTGCGCGTTGCCCGTACGACACCTGCCCGCGCACATCTGCGCATACCTGGCATCTCTCGAGGATCAGCATGGAATCACGCGGAGGACGCTCGATCGAAGTGGACTTCTTCCGCGGGATCGTGCTGATTGTCATCGTGCTTGATCACATCCCCGGCAGCGCGCTGTCGCATCTGATGCTGCACGCGTATGCGTTCTGCGACTCGGCCGAAGTGTTCGTGTTTCTTGGCGGTTACGCGTCGGCCGCAGCCTATACGGCGGTGCTCGCCAAACGCGGCCCAGGGGCCGCGCAACTGCGTTTTATCAAACGCTGCTGGGAGATCTATCGCGCGTATCTGCTGACCGCCCTGCTGACGCTGGTATCGGGCGCGCTGCTTGCCCTTTTCCATCTCAACCAGCCGATGGTCGAGATCACCGGCTGGCCACCATTCGCCAGTCAACCGTTGCGCGAAGCGCTAGATATTCTCGTCTTGCGCCGTCAGCCTTACTTGTCGAGCGTCCTGCCAATGTACGTGATCTTCGCGCTATGCGTGCCGCTCGCCGTGCCGCTCGCGCGGCGTTCTGCGGCGGCCGCCTTGATCATGAGTGTCGCGATCTGGGCCGCCGCGCGCCCGCTGGCAGGCCTATTCAGTATTGACGACGTGCGCGATTGGGCTTTCAATCCGTTTGCATGGCAGCTGATGTTCGTGCTCGGTATCGTGTGCCGCGTGCGTCCGGTGAGCGAGGACGTCTATGCGTCGAATACGGCGCGCTGGCTGGTGCGTGCCGCTCTCGCTGCCGTGCTCGCCTTCGCGGTGCTTAAACTTTTCGTGCTAACCCAGCCGCTGCCCGGCACACTTAAACAGAATCTCTCGGTGGATCGCGTGATCAACTTCCTCGCCATTCTCTGCGTCACCGCCAGGCTGGTGCGCCTCGGCAGCGTCGCCTGGCTCGCCCAGCGCCTGCCGGCCGTCGTGCGAGTCGGGCGCACCGGTCTCGTCTGCTTCGTGACCGGCACGCTCGTATCGCTGCTCGTCGATACGGCCACACCGCGCGCCTTTCACGGCGTATCCGGCGTGCTCGTGGCGCTGAGCGGCGATCTTGTCGCCATCACCGCGATGCTGGTGATTGCACGCGGCTGGAGCGGCTGGAAAGGAGAGTCGTCACGCGCCGCGGTCAACGGCGCCGGGTGCGGATGAGCGCGAGGGCGGCGGAGGTCGCGAGCGCCGCAACACGCCGGCGCTCGCGCATGACGTGCGCGCTGCTAGGCGCAGCGCTGCTGCTTGCGCCTATCGGTGCGATGGCGCTGTCGAAAGAAGCGGCGCCGCTCGCCGCCCAATGCGCGCCGCTTGCCGGCACCCTGCTTGCGCCCCAGCTCATCGCCTTGCCGACCCGCGGCGCGCATATCGACAGCGCGACGATGATTCCCGCCACTGCAAGCGGTAACCAGAGCGGCGAATTTTGCCGCATCACCGGCAGCATCAAAGCTGTCGAGCCCAGCACGCCCGATATCCACTTCGACCTGAACCTGCCGGTGCGCTGGAACGGCCGGGCGCTGCAACTGGGTGGCGGCGGGTACGACGGCGTGGTGGTCAGCGGCCTCGGCGTCATGCCATTTTCGCCGGTCCACGCACCGCTCGCCGAAGGGTATGCGACATTCGGCGACGACTCCGGCCATACAGGCAATTCCGCCTTCGCCGAGTTCGGTCTCGTCAACGAAGCGGTGATCAATTTCGGCTACGCGCATCTGAAGAAAACCCACGACGCCGTGCTCGCACTGATCGAGCAGGTGTACGGGCGGCCACCCGAGAAGATGTACTTTGCCGGCGGCTCGACCGGGGGCCGCGAAGGCTACACGGTCATGCAGCGTTTTGGCGACGACTATGACGGCGTGATCGCGAACTCGCCCGCCCTCAACTTCTCGGGCGTGCGCCTGCTCGGCGTCGCCCTGGGCCACGCCGAGTATGGCGTGCCTGGCGGTTACGTGCCGCCGGCACTGCTCGAGCGGGTCTATCAACGCACCCAGGAAGTCTGCGACAAACTGGACGGCGTGGCCGACGGTATCGTGAGTGACGTGGAAGGATGCCGCCAGCACGAGCAGGAAGTGATCGACTCGCTGCGCTGTCCGGCGGACATGGCAAGCGCGCCAACCGCGCCGTCCGCCAGAAACGACGAGTGCCTCACGGAGCCGCAGATTGCGACGCTGCTCGTCCTGCGCGACGGCCTCTCGCTACCCTACCCGCTCGCATGGAACGCGAACCGCTATGCCGGCTACAACGTATTCGAGGGCACGCGCCTGACCGGGATGCTCGGCCTTGCGCACGATCCGGTGCGCGCGCCGGCGCCGACCTTCGTGGCGAACGGCTACCTGTTCACCCAGGGCGACAGCTACCTCCGTTATTTCGTCACGCAGGACGGGACGTTCAATTCGATCAACTTCAACCTGATGCATCCGGGCCATTACCTGCGGCAACTGTTCGCGCTATCCCAGACGATCGGCGCGCTGGACACCAACCTGTCCCGCTACATCGCGCACGGCGGCAAACTGATCACGCTGCAGGGACTCGCGGACGAAGTCATCAGCCCGAATCAGACCATTGCGTACCATGACGGGCTAATCGCGCGTTACGGCAACGACAAGGTCGATTCGTTCATGCGGCTTTACATGGTGCCAGGCTATCAGCACGGCAATGGCGTATTCATTCCCTCGGTCGATCTGCTGAGCGCGCTCGATAACTGGGTCACGCACGGCGTATCCCCAGAGACGTTGACCGCAACCGATATCGCCTTACCCACGAATGGACGCACCCGACCGTTGTGCAGGTATCCGATGTTTCCGCGCTATCTCGGCAAAGGCAATGTCAACCACGCGAGCAGTTTTGCCTGCGCCGAACCATAGCCTGCCATCACTCGCTTACCCTTACCCGGTGTGCCTTGACTTCATTGGATTTGGGCGTACCGTAAACAGAACCACCGCACGTTTGCCGAGCCTGGACTCGCAAGGAAAGACCATGGGCAACCGCTATGAACGCTCACGCCTGTCGCGTTCGTTCACTTATAAAGGCATTCAGTACCATCCCGGCATGCTCATCGTTCTGGCCGCCCAGGTCGTCTGCCTCGCCGCCTTTTCGTTCGCAGCCAATCTCCTGACCCACGACAAATGGCTATCCGTGACGCTCGGCTTTAGCCTGCTGTTCGGACTGATTCTGTCGCTGGGTTTTTTCGGCACCTGGAGTCAGTTCCGCGACGATATCGACCTGTGGACGTTCCTCAACACCAACCCGGTCGAGTCCGCCGTGGCGATTGCCACGGCCGGCGAAGTCATCGCCATCATGATGGTGGCCCCGGTCACCTGAGTCCACGCCTCACGCACCGATGACGTGCATGCGGGCAGCGCTCGCGTGAACGAGGCGCGCGCGTTCGCGGCGCCTCAGCTTCGGTCTGGTTGGCCTGGTTGGCCTGGTTGGCCTGGTTGGTCTCTTCCACGCCCCTCGCCGCGGAGCCGTTGGCTTACGGAATCAGCCAGAGCGCTGCACCGTAAATGACCAGCGACACCGCAAAAGTCACCGCCGTGTAGCCCATGACGCGCTGGATGCGAATTCCCGCAATCGCCACCACAGGTACTGCCCAGAACGGCTGCAGCATGTTCGACACGTTTTCGGCCACCGCGACACCCATGGCAGTGCGCGGCACGGAAGCATGCAGGCTCAGCGCCGCCGGCAGCACGAACGGTCCCTGCACCGCCCAGTGTCCACCGGCACTCGGAATCAGCAAGGTGATGATGAGCGAACTCAGATAGCTCAGCACTGGCAGCGTCACCGGCGTGGCGATGGCCACGAAGGTCTTGGCAATCGTCGATGCCAGCCCCGTCCCGGTCATGATGCCCATGATGCCGCCGTACACCGGATACTGCAGCAGCATCGAGCCGGTCTGGCGCGCGGCGCGGCGAATCGCATCCGCGTAGGCGATCGGTGTGCGCTGCAGCGCGAGACCCACCAGCAGAAAGATCAGGATCGTGGTGTTGATGTCCAGCTCGAAACCCTTCGCATACCAGGTCATCCCGAGATAACCGATGCCGAGCGCGAGCAGGATCAGCGTGCCCAGCATCGAACGCTCCATACGGGCCGCGAGCGAGGTCGGCAATGCGCCACGCGCGTGCGGATCGGCATCAGCTTGTGCGCTGGCCCCCGCTTCCGGCGCCGTTTCGTTAAAGGCGACGACATGTTCGGGCTTCGGATGCATCCAGATGAAGATCGCGGTCATTACAACCACCACTAGCACGGTCGGAATGAAAACGAACGGCGCGAATACGGTCTGGCTCAACGGAATGACCTGGCCGGTGGCTTTCTCCACCAGATTCAACGCATTGCCGTGCGAGGCCTGAGACAAGGCGATTGAGCTCGACAGGCCGCTATTGCAGACCGACCAGGCCGAATAGCTGCCGGCGACGAGCCACGCAAAATCCACTTTCACGCGCTTCGCGATTTCGCGTGACAGCAGCGCCCCAACGATCAGGCCGAGCCCCCAGTTGAGCCACGCCGCCACCGCGACGATCGGGAACACCAGCAGCGCGGCACGGGCCGGCGTGTGTACCCCGGCAGCCATCGCCCGCAAGCCGCGCTGCACGAGCGGCGCCTCGGCGATCGCGTAACCGGTCGCGAGAATCAGAATCATCTGCAGCGCGAAGCCCAGAATGTTGAACGTGCCGCCGTACCAGGAGGTCAGGATCACCGGCAGCGACGCGTGCGGCGCAAATGCGAAAGCCAGCAGGATGACCACCACGGTCAAGCCGATCGAAAGAACGAACGGGTCTGGCATGACCTGCTCGAACACGTAGACGAGGCCCGCAACGACGCCACGGCGGCGCTCGCTGGGGTGGGGATGGGGGTGGGCTGAACCCGTTTTGCTGTTGTCCATGATGTCTCTTCCTCTGGCCGCGTCCTGTCGTGCGGCATGTCTCACGAGCCGCGCCTCATGCGAACGCTGAGGGTCAGCAAATGCAGCATACGCGCACGCCGGTGCGCTGTATTCGCGGCACGAACCCTACCTGATTTCTGGATTTATTGCTCGGACGCCGGCACGGCGCGCAAAAGCATTCGGAGTACGCGCGAAGACCTAGCCGGGCGGGCGCAGGAGCGCCGGTTTGTCTGGAGAATGGTGCGGCGAAGAACGGGGGAAAACTCGGGGAAAACGCGGAGAAAAACTCACTGAAACGACTGAGGGCAGCCCATGGCTGCCCTCGTTTTGATGCCTGTTTTGATGCCTGGTTTGACGCTTAGAACGCAGTCCCGATCTGGAACTGGAACTTCTGGTACTGGTCGCCGGTGTGCTTCACAAGCGGGAAACCCAAGCTGAGTTTGAGCGGCCCGATTGGCGATATCCACGCCAGACCCGCACCGTACGCGTAACGCAGACCGTTTGCGCCGACGCTATTGCCTTCCGTACCCCAGACGTTACCGCCGTCGAAGAACGTAAAGACGCGCAGCGTGCGGTCGTAGCCGGTACCCGGCAGCGGGAACGTCAATTCGATGTTACCCACCAGCATCTTCGAACCGCCGATCGGGTCACCCGTCGACGCGTCGCGCGGACCCAACGAGCTCGGCTCATAGCCGCGCACCGAACCGATACCGCCTGCGTAGTAGTTCTTGAAAATCGGGTACGGCTTGCCGTCGAGGCCGTTACCGTAACCACCCTGGAAGTTCAGGCCCAGCACGAAGCCGCGCGCGAACGAGTAGTAATACTGCGCCTGCAGGTCGGCCTTGTAGTAAGGCGTACTGCCGATCGGCGAACCCCATTCGGCGTTCGCTTGCGTGAAGTAACCGCGGCTCGGTACCAGTGCGCTATCGCGGTTATCGCGCGACCAGCCTACCGTCAGCGGCACGTTGTTCGACACGCGACCGAAGTCGTTCACGTAATCGATATAGCTTTGCGGCGTGGTCGAGTCGACGTCAAGGCGGTTCTGCTCGAAGCCGAGGCCGAAGTACACCATGTCCGATTCGGAGAACGGAATGCCGAACTTCATATCCGCGCCTGCGGTAATGATCCGGAAGCTAGTGTCGGTCGTGTTCGAGTAGTACAGCGGCTCGCTGGTGCGGTAGTACACGTCGGTAATACGCTTGATGCCGTCCACCGTGAAGTACGGATCCACCTGCGTCACTGTCAACGTACGGAACGTCGTTGCCGTGTTCACGTTGACCGCGAGGCTCGTGCCCGAACCGAACACGTTGTCCTGCGACACGCCCGCCGAAATGATCGGGCCTTCGCCCGAACCGTAGCCGAGACCCAGCGTCACTGAGCCGGTCGGCTTTTCCGTGACCTTCACATTCACGTCCACCTGGTCAGCCGTGCCTTCCACCGGCACCGTCGTCACATCGACGTCGGTGAAATAGCCGAGACGGTTGATCCGGTCTTTCGACAGCGCGAGGCGGCTCGAGTCGAACCACGAGCTTTCGAGCTGACGCATTTCGCGGCGCACCACTTCGTCGCGCGTGCGGGTGTTGCCGACGATGTTGATCCGGCGCACGTAGACGCGGCGGCTCGGATCCACTTGCAGCGTCAGGTCAACCGTGTGATTTTTCTGGTCGATCTGCGGCTGCGCGTTCACTGTGGCAAATGCGTAACCGTATTCGCCTAGCTTGTCGACCACCGCCTTGGTGGCGGCCTTCAGCTTGGCCGCCGAGAAGCGGTCGCCCGCCTTGATCTTGACCAGCTTCTGCAGTTCCGGCCCGCGGTCCAGCAGGTTGCCCGCCAGATGGATGCCGGAAATCGTGTACGGCTCACCCTCGTGCAGGCTGAGCGTCAGGTACATGTCCTTCTTGTCCGGCGACAGCGAGACCTGGGTCGAATCGATGTTGAACTCGAGGTAGCCGCGATCCAGATAGTACGCGCGGAGGTTCTCGAGGTCGGTGGTCAGCTTGTCTTTCGAGTACAGGTCGTTCTTCGTGTACCACGAGAACCAGTTCGGCGTGGACTGCTGCATTTCATCGCGCAGCGTGCCGTCGCTAAACACCTTGTTGCCGATGAAGTTGATCTGGCGGATCTTCGCGCTCGGACCTTCGATCACCGAGAACAGCAGGCCGACGCGGTCGCGGTCGATCGGCGTGACGGTGGTCGTGACTTCGGCGGCGTAGTAGCCGTGCGTCAGGTACTGGCGTTTCAGTTCCTGCTGGGCGCGGTCGACCAGCGACTTGTCGTAGTAACGGCCGAGCGACAGCCCGACCGAGTTCAGCGCCTTGGTCAGGTTGTCCTTGTCGAATTCGTGGAGACCCGAGAAGTCGATCGTGCCGATCGCGGGACGCTCCTGCACCTGCACGATGACGACATCGCCTTCGGTCGAGATCTTGACGTCATTGAAGAAGCCGGTCGCGTAAAGCGCACGGATTGCTTCAGAAGCCTTGTCGTCGGTGAAGGTGTCGCCCTGCTTGATGGGCAGATACGAGAAAACGGTGTTCGGTTCGACGCGTTGCAAGCCTTCGAGCCGGATGTCGCGAACCACGAATGAGTCGGTGGCGAAAGCCGAGACTGCGGTGACGCTCAGGCCGATAAATGTCAGCGCCCTAGCGCTGCGGGCCGATAGTGTTTGAACCTTCATGCAGGATAAGCGACAAGATTTCAATGCAACATGGGAGCCGCGCCGCCGATTTTTTTCCAATCTCTGGCTCACGGCGCGGATGGGATGTCTCTTGGGTCTACTGCAGTCTGATGCCTGAGGTGTCGTCGACAGGCGCAAGCCCCGTTGCCACTGCCAGCACTTCCGTCATATGGCGTGCTTGCGAGCGCGGCACCTGGAAAGACAACTCGGCACCACCGGGCAGGCGGAAGGTCATGACCAGATGCGGCGTATCGCCTGCATCCTTGCCGATTTCCCATGCTTCGCACGGCATCGCAAACTTCACGCTCTGTTTCTTGTGCCGGATACGTTCCGACCAGCCAATCGCATTCGATACAGCCGCCAGCAACTGGTGCATGACCGAGCAGTGCAACGCAATCCGGTCCGGCTGATTACTCTGCAGCATCAGATACTGACCGTCCTCCGTCAGCTCGAATCCATGGAGCGAGTCGATTGCAAGGGCCACCGTCTGTGACATACAAAGACTCCAGGATAAAGCCAGATCCGGAGTATAGAACGGTTTGGCCCCGCTGCGACCTGCCAGGATTCCATACAGACTACTTCAACCTCATTACAAATTTCATACATTTCCTACGGTCACACTTACCCTCTCCGAGCAAGCTCAGAGAATTTTCATACCATAACACGAAAAATATCCGACGCAACATCTGAGGCGTAGCGGGCAAGGACTGCATCCTTACTAACGCATCTCCTGGTTCGAAACTGCCGATATTCCCGCAGCCGAGAAGCAGTTCGACCAGCAAATTTTGCTAGTGCATACCGCCGCGACGCGCCCTAGCGTATGTGAAACGTAATATTAAGATACGCCTCTTCGTAAGCTATTTTACGCGCCATTCTGGCACAAGGCTGTCAGCTAGCCGGATAAATTTATAAGATCGGCATTGCGATGGTTGCAAGAAACAGACATGGTCGCGCTGGGTTGCGGCGGATTTCCTGAGGGCTACAACGGCTCGTTGATCAGCCGCGCGACAAGAAAATCGATCAGGAGACGCGTGCGCGCCGGCAACTTGCGCGAGCGCAACCACAGCGCGTGAAGCGGGAGTCCGGCGGGTTCGTAATCGGGCAGCACCAGTTCGACCCGTCCCGCCTCCAGCGCGTCGCGGATTTGCCAGAACGCCGCGAGCCCGATGCCCATTCCCGCCACCACGCCGGCGTTGACGGCCGCCACCTGGTTGCTGTCGAAACGGCCGGCGACATTGACCGCGATTTCCTCGCCTTGACGCGATCTGAAGGTCCACCGTGACGGGTGCGGCAAGCCGGTGCGGATCACGCATGCATGCTGGGCCAAGTCCTGCGGACGCAGCGGCCTGCCGTGCTCCGCGAGATAGCTGGGCGCAGCAAACGCCACGCGCCTGATCGTGCCGAGGCGCCGCGCAACCAGCCGCGAATCGGGCGTCTCGCCGATGCGGATCGTCACGTCGGCACCGGTTTCGCTCGGGTCCCGGTAGTCATCGGACAATTCCAGCGAAAGCGTCACGCCGGCATGACGCTGCAGAAATTCGCCTGTAAGTGGCGCAACATAGCGCGGGCCGAACAGCGAAGGTGCGTTGACGCGCAGCCGTCCGCTGAGCTGTAGCGTCTCTTCCGCCAGCTCCGTGCGCGCCAGTTCGAGTTCGGCGAACGCGCCTTTGACGCGCTGATAGAACTTCACCCCCGCCGGACTCGGCTGACAGGTGCGCGTCGTACGCACAATCAGCGTTGCGCCATGCGACTTTTCGAGCATTTGCAGCGAGCGGCTTACCGCCTGCAGCGAGCGGCCAAGCCGACGTGCGGCGCTCGTCAGACTGCCCTCTTCGACAACTGCCACAAGAGCCTCGAGTTCGCGCAACGCATCCATGACGGATTCTCCCGTTAATCGTGATGATGTATCGCTCTGTATGCCAATTATATTTGGTGAGCGTGAGAGTAGCATCGAAACCTCCTCTACCCGTCCAAGCCATCATGAATGCGCCCCTGCTCGAAACCGAAGTCGAAGCAACGGTCGACGTGCCCTCCGCGAACGACGTTCCCACCGTGCGCTTCGCGCTCATGGTGGCCGTCGCAGTTCTGCCGCTCTATGCCTCGCAAACCTTGATTCCGTCGCTGAACGCGTCGCTGCATCTCGGCGCGGGGATCACGCTCGTCACGGCCTTGACGCTGCTCGGCTATGCTGCGGGACTGGTCGGCCTGGTGCCGTTGGTCGACCGCTGGCCGAACCGCGCCCTGATCGCCGGCACGCTGGGCGCCCAGGTGGCGTGCCTCGCCATTGCCGCGGCGGCGCCAACGCCAGCGGTGTTTCTCGGCGCGTCGTTCGCGGTGGGCGTCACCGCGAGCGCGGTGCAGATGCTGGTTCCCGCGGCGGCGTCGCTCGCGTCGCCACAGGTGCGCGGCAAGGTGGTCGGCAATGTCATGAGCGGGTTGATGCTCGGCATCCTGCTATCGCGTCCGATTGCGAGCGTGGTGGGCGGAGCAATCGGCTGGCGCGGCTTTTTTGCTGCCGACGCGCTGGTCGTAGCCATCGCGACGCTGCTGGTGGTGCCGCGGCTGCCGGATATACGCCCGGTGGGTGCGCCGTCGTATCTCGCGCTGCTCGCCTCGATGGGTCGGCTGGTCGCGAATGAACCGGTGCTACGCCGCCGTGCGCTTTACCAGGGACTGCTGATGGCTGGATTTAACGCCTTCTGGAGCAGCATAGCCGTGGTGCTGGCGCGCAGCCCGCTCAAGCTCGACAGCACGCATATCGCGCTCTTTGCGCTCGCGGGCGGCGGCAGTGTGATCATCGCACCGCTTGCCGGACGGCTCGGCGACAGGGGACATACGACCCGCACGACTGTGTTCGCGCATGGCGTCGCCATCGTGGCTGCGTTTGTCGCCGCGTGGGCGTTGAGCGGAGGCGTGCCGCACGCTGCCTCGATCGCGCTGCTCGCCGTTGCCGCGTTCGCCATCGACGGTGGGGTGATCGCCGATCAGGCACTCGGGCGACGCGCAATCAACCTGCTTGCGCCGCAGTCGCGCGGGCGAGTGAATGGCCTATACACTGGTCTCTTTTTCGTCGGTAGTGCTTGCGGGGCGGCGATCGCTGGCCCCGCACTGGCGCGCTGGGGCTGGTCCGGCGTGTGCGCCGTGGCATTCGCGTTCTTCATCGCTGCGGCTGTGTTTCACCTCGTCGACTGCTTGCGCAGCCGCGCGCCCGCGCAGTGACCGGCGCCGTGCAGAAGCACGCATGCACGCTCCAGCCACTTGACTGGGATATCACGCCGACCACGAACGCCCGCCCGCAGCGTCATCTCGCCCGTCGCTGCCGCCGCTTCATGCCCCAATGGCGTAAGCAGATTGCGCAGCGCCGTGAAGCTGAGCGGGCGCGCGAACCAGAATCCCTGGACCTCGTCGCATCCCAGCTCGCGCAACCGCTCGGCCTGCTCTTCGGTCTCGACTCCCTCTGCCGTCACACGTAGCTTTAGCCCGAAGTTCCCCCATCCAAGGAAGCCACCGAGCGGGTGCAAACCCACGTGTTTCAAGGCATCTGCGCTTTCGAAATGCTTCCTGCTGATTACAAA
>NZ_JBNDMQ010000031.1:0-120198 GCF_050436665.1 Paraburkholderia sp. EB58
TGATGCAACATGTCGCAAGCTCTATCAGTATCTGAATCGAGCTTCACTTGGCTAGCCGCGCACACTAATTCACCCACAGATTCCGCCGACGATCCTAAATATGACGATAAACGCCGATGGAATCGGCCTCAACCTGGTGCATGCGACAATGAGTGGACCTTACGGTCTTCAGGGAATGCAGGGAAGAGGGTGCATCATTGGCCACGAAGGTACCGTTTGACGAGTCAAATTACCTTCGAACTCGCGTCAACCGGACCGACCGAAAAGCAATCCCTGTTGCGGGAGATGCATGCGCGACCAAAAAAAACCGAACATTTCGCAAAGCCATCTCGGGATGCGTTGCTAATTAGCGATTCGGTGTTGCTGCCGTGATAACCGGCGTTACCGCGGCTAGCAGCTCCAATCCTGACAAACGGCGGAAAGATGCGCTTCATCCAGGGACCGTCGATCGCGCTGTCGCGCAATCGGCCGGCCAGACACGACAGATAATTTCGGCCAGAAGAACCGGGGTACTCCTTCCATCGCACTCCATTGCACATTCAAGCAAGAGTTCCACGCCTTCCTCCACTCGCTCCACCGACCGCAATGTCGCGTCCAGGCGAACGCTCGAGTTCACCGGGACAGGAGCCGGAAAGCGCAACCGGTTGAGCCCGTGGTGCGAGCTATGCCCGACTCCCTCGAGCAGGTAAATGTCGTGCAACATGGGCGTCACCAAGCTCAAGATCAGGTAGCTTTGCGCAACGGTTCCACCGAACGGCCCGTTTCTCGCTCTGTCTTCATCAACACATAGCCAGTCCGAGTCATCGGTTACCGAAGCGAAGTTATTGATCATCGCCTGATCGATCTCGACCCAACTGCTTTTGCCAAGATTAAAACCCACATAGGCCTGGATCCCCTCGACACCTCTTAGGAGTATCGGCACGTTAGCCTCCGTTGCTGGAGCGTCATGGGATGATATGACACCGTGCGGTTACGATGCCGAGTGCACCAACGCCTTGACGCAGTGGGCTCGACACTTTGCCCTTCAATCCTCGAATACATCGCGATTACTTGCGCCGAGCCCGGGAGCCGGACTGCGAGGCTTCAGTAACTGCCCATTGAAGCGGGCCGGATACCGGATCGCCCGCACCCTACCCGCCGGCGTGTCCAGTTCAGAATAGAGCTCGTTATGGATGACCTGCGGATCGGTCAGATGATCGCGCGGCTCATTGACGGGGCCAGCGGGAACATCCAGTTCGCGAAAGCGCTCGAGCCATTCGGCCGTGGTCTTCTGTTTCAGCGGTTCGGCAATCCGCTGGAAGAATGTATGCGTCATTTTCTTACGATCGGCGATCTGCTTGATCTCTTCTTTCCACTCGGGACGCCCGACGGCATCTAGCGTCCTGCTCAGCTGCTTTCCGGAAACGGGCGAAAGCACCAGATAGCCGTCCTTCGTCGCGAGCACTGGCTGCGGCGCTAACGTAACCGCCGCATCATCTTCGACGAAGGTTTGGTTATGGAACATGTCTGGAAAATTGTAGTAAGACATGATGTCCAGCATCGATGTCTCGAGATGGACCGCCTGTTGCGTGGTCTCACGTTCAATCAGTCCTGCCAGCGCCATTTGCGCGGCGAACACGGCCGCGACCTTGTCTGCGAGGAACGTATTCGTCGTACGCGGCGTGCCGCCGGCCGCCTCGTAGCTCAACAGCCCGGTACGTCCCTGGATCAGCGCATCGAAGGCCGGCTCTTTTGCGAGCTCGCCGTCCGGACCAAAGCCAGTGATCGACAACTGCACGAGGCGCGGATTCAATTGGCTTAACTGATCGAAACTTAAACCCAGCGAAGCGGAAACATGGGGACGCCAGTTCTCAATGTAGATATCCGCGCTGCTCAGAAGCGATTTGAAACGGGACAGGTCGTCCGGCGACTTGAGATCCAGCATGACGCTTTTCTTATCGCGATTCGAATTGGTCCACACGGTGCCGACACCCTCCCAGCTGTGCCCGAAGTTACGGTACGGGTCACCTGAAGGCGGCTCTACCTTGATCACTTCCGCGCCGAGGTCGGCTAGCATCTGCGCACAGAACGGCCCGGAAATATAGCTGCACGCCTCGATGACCTTATAACCTTCAAGGGGACGCCGGACGGCGCGATTCGAAGCGCTCGCAACAGAAGCTGGGCAAGATGTCATCGGTACTGCTCCTCTAATCGAATGAAGGGTGGGAACCGGCCTGTGTCGCCACGTGAACGGGCGCACTGCCGCATCCAGGTTCAGTGAGGCGCCACGGCATTTGGGCGCCGCGCCGTCTGTGCGCGAAGCGTTGCCAGCGCCAGCATGGAATCGAGCACCGGTGTCTGCACATCGGTAAGCTCGCGAACCGCACGCAGTGATTGCGCAAGCATTTCGAGTTCCAGCGGACGACCGGCTTCGAAATCCTGCAGCATGGACATCTTGTGGTGGGGTGCGCTCAGCGTCATCGCGATGCGCTTTTCAGGGTCCGGCCCAATCTCGAGGCCCAATCGCGACGCCACCGTATCAGCCTCCTTCATCATCGCTTTCACGACCGGCACGACATTGCCCGCCTCGCGCATTTCGCCGAGCGTGGCCTGCGTCAGAACGGCAACCGGGTTCCAGCACAGGCTGTTGACAAACTTGACCCAGATTGCGGCGCGAATGTCGCTGTTGACCTTCGATGCAATGCCGCTTGCATTCAGCAACTCCGCGAGACGTCCTACTCGTTCCGAGTGGATTCCGTTCAGTTCTCCTATTGGACATCCAGATTTTTCACCGTCCTGCACGATCACACCCGGCTCGATAGAATGAGCGCCGATCCAGTACACACAACCGAGTGCCTGCTCAGGAGGCAGCGCGCGCCATTGGCGCCCGTTCGGATCGATCCCATCCATCTGGCGGTCTTTAGAACCACCTTGCCAGTCGTGAAAAAAGTAATAAGGAATGCCGGTGGTCGGAGGTAACACAGTCGTGTGACTATCCATTAGCGGAACGATCTGATTGATCGCGCCATCCATCTGATGCGCCTTAAGCGTGACGAAGATGTAGTCCTGTGTGCCCAGTTGGTCAGGGGCCGCACAGACATTGACGGCCACAGTGAACTCTTCGGATGGCTTGACGATCCGAATACCGTTGTTTCGAATCGCTTCGAACGTTTTTCCGCGAGCGACGACGCTGACCTCGCATTGCTTCGCGCGAGCCAAATGGGCCGCAATATACCCGCCAATCGCGCCGCCTCCGAAAATGCATACCTTCAGCATGTTGAACTCTCTTGCTTAACCGTTGAGTGATGCCTTGCGTCGCTTGCATGCCGGGCACATCCGTGCACGCCTGCAGGACCACACGATGTGCAGAAGATAAGGCGGGAGCTAAGGGCGTGGCAAATACGAAAAAACGATTGATCAAGCATATCCACCGATAGCTCGGCGGGGAGTCCCAGAGACATTTGCGCGGCGCGGTCCGCGACGGCGATGCCGAAACGGGTCGACTGAACCGTTCAGCCGGCCTCGCCATTGTAGCCTTTGCGGCCGATCTTTCGATACACCGCGGGTGGGCGTCCGACTATTCGGCTGAATGCGGTGCAAAAAGCGCTATCCGACAGGTAGCCGATAGATAGCGCAATATCCCCGATTGAACGATCGCTGTTGAGCAGCGCGTCTTTTGCGAGCGCGATCCGCCAGTTCGAGAGATAGGTAGCGGGCGCCACACCCACGCGCTCGGTGAAGCGGCGCGCAAAAACGGCGCGGGACATGCCGACATGTTTGGCCAGCGTGTCGAGTGTCCAATGATGGGCGACGTCAGCGTGCATCACCTGAAGGGCCAACGCGATCTGCGGGTCCGCCATGCCGCTCAACCAGCCAGCGCGTTGTCCTTCCATGTGTTGCATGGGGCGGCGCAGCACCTCGACCAGCATGATTTCCACCAGCCGGCTCATCACGAGTTCGCGGCCCGGCAGGTTGCAACTCGCCTCTTCGCCGATGAGTTCAAGTGCGCGGGTCAGGCGGCCGGTCGCCTCATCCGACGAACAAATATCCATGAGCTCCGGCAAGAGGCCCGAAAGCAGTGGCGAATGCTCGTGATCGATCTGGAAATAGCCGCCTACAAGGCGCGTCGGCTCGCCTTCGCTGGCGTCGTCCCACCGGACGTAGTCCCCTTTGTCGGCGTTGACCGAAAGAGCGGCAAGGTGGGGCATCACGTCGAGATCACTGGCCAGACAATAGCGCGGCGTTGCGGCCATCAGGAAATAGTCACCTTGCCGCATCAGCCGCGCGGGGCCGGTATCCGGCACAAACCAGCAGTGCCCTGCCACCACGAGGCAAAAGCGCGGCTCCGCCCTATAAGGCACCGCCATTCCCCACCGCCCGCGCGCTTCGACGGTTCGCCAAAGCACCGTCTGTGGACGCATCAGTCTGACGATATCGGTGAGCAGGTCCATTCAAGACGATCGGTAAATTTATAGAGATGGTTAGTTATAGATCATCTCCGTTCATTTCGATAATGTAGTTTGAAAATTCACCCGTCGTGCCCGAGGTCAATGGTCCTTTCGGCCGACGGACGGGAACCCGACGGGCATCGCAGAGGGTGCCGCAACGGCCCGACAAAACATGGTGGAGACGCGGATGACCAAGCTGAAAGACAGGATCGTGATCGTCACGGGCGCGGCGCAAGGCATGGGGCGCGCCATTGCAATCGAGGCGGCCAGGCAAGGTGCGGCCTGGGTGACCCTCGCCGATATCCACGAGGAAAACGGCATTGCCGCCGCAACGCAGGTCGATGCGGCCGGCGCCCAATCCGCCTTCATCCGCACAGACCTGTCGGTCACGGAATCGATCCGCCACATGATCGACGAAACCGCGAGGCGCGCCGGCGGTATCGATGTCCTGATCAACAACGCGGGCGTCACCGACGACGGGCTGACGGGGCGCTCGCCGACCATTGAAGACCTGCCCGAACATATCTGGGACAAGGTGATCAGCGTCAACCTGAAGGCGATGTGGCTGACCTCCCGATTTGCCGCGCCTTATTTGCGCAAGTCCACGCGCAGCCCGGCGATCGTCAATGGCGCTTCAGTTGCGAGCACCGTCGCCTATCCGGGACTGCCCGCCTATGCAGCTAGCAAGGGCGGCGTCGTCATGCTGACGAAAGCCATCGCAGTTGACCTCGCGGACGCCGGCATCCGCTGCAACGCGTATGCCCCCGGCGCCATCGACACGCCCATGCTGAGCCACAGCATCGAGCACGCGGCGGACCGCGCCAAAGCGAAAGCCAGGCTGTGGGGCACGCACCTCATCAAACGCCTCGGCCACCCCGAGGAAGTTGCGAAGCTTGTGTGCTTTCTTGCCTCCGACGAGGCTTCGTTTTCGACTGGCAGCGTGTTCAGCATCGACGCTGGCACGCTGGCCTGGCGCGGTGTTCACTGAGGCCACACGGCGGCGGCACGCTCTCTCTGGCGCAGCGGTTCGCAGCATCCGTCTGCCATGCATGCGCTGCCAGCGATCGCGGTGCTGCGGTAAGGCGTTGCTTGCGCGGTATTCCCGGCCACACCGTCGATGCTCACCTGATCGCAGCAGGTAAAGCACGAACAAGGAGACGACATCATGCAAAAACGCGTTGAGCCCGCATCGAGCGGATCGAACCGGCTTGATTCCCTTATAGCGACATGGGCGCTGGGCGAGCAGATCGAACGCCTTCTGCGACGCGTCGCACTCGCGCTCTACATGGTCGATCCCGTCGGCACCGCATTCGACCCGCGGCTCGTCGCCGAGTATTGGGGGGCCGCGACCGCTCTTGCCGAGCAACCGCAACGCGACCGTCACCGTGCCCGTG
This sequence comes from Paraburkholderia sp. EB58, assembly GCF_050436665.1. Lineage (NCBI taxonomy): Bacteria > Pseudomonadati > Pseudomonadota > Betaproteobacteria > Burkholderiales > Burkholderiaceae > Paraburkholderia > Paraburkholderia sp. EB58. The sequence goes on from NZ_JBNDMQ010000031.1 coordinate 5,822, forward strand.
CCCGTGCCCGTTAAGACTGTTGATTCATTGAGTCGACGCTAGAACCGCTTGCCGCTGCATCAGGTTCTACGTGTCCTGAATGAGGACCACCGAAGAAGGAAAGCGGAAATGAACATGCGCCAGCTCCAATATTTCCTGGCAGTGGCAGCCGAACTCAACTTCACGCGCGCTTCGGAGCGTGTGAACATCGCGCAGCCTGCGCTGAGCGCACAGATCATTGCGCTCGAAGAAGAACTGGGCACACCGCTGTTTACGCGCGAGAAGCGCAAGGTGATGCTGACGCCAGCGGGCGACATCCTCGTCGAACATGCACAGCGCGTGTTGAACACCGCCTCGGCCGCCATTGCGGCGGTTCGCGCGTCCGGGCGCGGAGCGCAGGCCCACCTGATGGTCGGTGCAATCTACACGGCAATATATTGCTTCCTGCCCAATACACTGCGCCTCTTCAAGGCGTTGACCCCCAACTCCGATGTGAGCCTGCAGGAAATGACGATTTCCCAGCAGATCGCCGGGCTTAAGGAAGGGGCTATCGAAGTCGGCCTTGTGCGCGGTCATATCTACGACCATAGCATCGTAACCGAACTGCTATATCGCGAACTGCTGGTGGTGGCTGTGCCGGCCGAGAGCGAGTACGACCAGCCCGGCCCAGTTGACTTGAAAGATCTCGCAACATGGCCCCTGATCGCCGTGGCGCGCGGCACCGCGACCGAGCGAGGCTATGGTGACCGGATCCTCGACATTTTCGAAGACGAAGACCACAAGCCCACTATCGCCAGAGAAGCTTACGACATGCATACGTCCGCCTGCCTTGTCGCCGCTGGAATGGGCGTGGCCGTAGTACCGGCGATCATGCAGCTCATGAAGCCACTTGGTATCGCCTACCGGCCGCTGAATGCCGAGTCCCCTGGTGTTTCACTTTCGCTCGCATGGCACAAGGACCGCGTTCCACCCTTGCTTGGTCCCTGGCGTGAAGCCGCGCGATCCAATGCAGCAATCTTGATGGCGCAACACCCCGAGCTGTTTCTGGACACCTCGCGCTCGCGCGTCATGGTTGAAGCCGAATGAGGGGTTAGCTTTCAGCGTCATCCGTCACGAAAGCCAAAGCGTGCGCAACATGCACCTTGGTGCCATGATGGCCGGAACACGATGCGCGCTCGCTCTCACCGCCCGTCAACAGGTTCGATTCTGTCGTCGGGCAACTGTTCCACCCTGATCGCCTTTGATGGGCACTTGCGGACCGCTCCCATCGCCTTTTCGTAGAGCGTCTCGTCCGGATAGTCCTGCAACACCTTAACGACACCGTCCTCGTCGCGCTGGTCGAAGACCTCGCTTGTCGACAGAACACATAAACCCGCACCGACGCAGACGCTCTGATCCGCCGTCACCCGAAACCTCAAGACGCTCTTTGACATATGTGACTCTCCTTGTCCCTATCGCAGTGCCAGCAACTTACCAGGTCACCGGCAGTGCCTGCAGACCCTGTACGAAATGATCTCCCTTCCCTTCGACCTGCTCGTGCGGCACTGCGAACCGTAGCATCGGAATGCGTTCGAAGAGAGTCCCGAACACCACTTGCAGTTCGACCCGAGCGAGCGGTTGTCCGAGGCACTGGTGAATCCCATAACTGAACGCGACGTGATGATCGGCCTTGCGCGTAATGTCGAATTTTTGCGGGTCCGGAAATGCGGCCGCATCGTGATTAGCGCCGGAAATCAGGGCAATTACGCCTTCGCCCTTGCGAATCATCTGGCCGGCAACCTCGACGTCTTCGAGCGCCGCGCGGAACGCGTTGTAATGCACAATCGTATGAAGGCGCAGCATTTCTTCAACGGCATTCCGCACCAACGACGGGTCCTTTCGTAGCAGTTCAAGTTGATCTGGATTACTCAGGAAACTGTAGACACCCAGCGCCATCTGGTTCGCCGTGGTTTCATGGCCGGCCATCAGCAGCAGCTCCGCCATCACCACCAGTTCACGGTGACTCAGATGTCCAGGTCGCACCTGCTCGACGATCAGGCGGCTCAGCAGGTCCTCCCTTTGCTCCGCGTCCTTTTCCCGGTCGGTGATGAGCTCGTCGAGATAGCCAAGAATGCGCGCCGAAGCCTCCTTGGGCACTTCCGGATCCACATCCAGCAAAACCTTGAGCCTACTTTGCTCCTGAAAGAAGCCATGGTCCTTGCTGGGGACATCTAGCAGGCCCGCAATCACTTCCGAAGTCAGCGGCAGGAAGAGGTCATCCACAAGATTCGCGGGCGGTCCCTTCTGCAACAGCTCGTCGAGCAAACGATCGAAGATCGACTCGATAGTCGGACGCATCGCGCTGACACGCTTGATCATGAACTCCTTCGTCAGCATGCGCCTGAAATGTCCATGCTGCGGCGGGTCCATGCGAATGAAGGCAGGCTCGAGGTCGAGCACGGCGTTCCGCGCTGCTGACAGACTCGGAAACCCCGCCGTGGCCGGATTGCCGCTGAAGCGATTGTCGCCCAGCACCGCGCGTACATCGTCATAGCGCGTGAAGAGCCACGCGTCGGTGCCATCCCACATCTGAACCTTCACGGGCCCTGCTTGCCGCTGAAAATTCGCATATTCTTGCGGTGGCAAGAAAGGGCACTGCCTCGCCATCGGAAACGATGGCTTGCTAAACGGACATTCCGACATTGTTCCTCCACTCGTATCATATGCGCGCCTGCCGATCCTCAAAGTGGCACTGATCGGCAGCCGCCGTAAAGGGTCGCTTCGACAGGCAGGTCCTACAGGCCGCCGTTGACGTCGAGCGTTGCGCCCGTCACGTAGCGGGCGTCGTCGCTCACGAGAAAGCCCACCGCAGAGGCGATCTCTTCAGGTTCAGCTGCGCGCTGCAGCGCCGAACCGGCGATCAGTCGGTCGCGGATTTCCTTCGGTACTTTTTCGCCCATCGCAGTATTGATCGTGCCAGGCGACACGGCTGCCACGCGGATGCCGTGTGGCCCTAGCGGTTTCGCCAGGCTCTTGGTCAAGTTAACGACTGCCGCTTTAGAACCGCCGTAATCGGTGACGCCACTGCCGTTGGTCGCGACGATCGACGCAAGATTCACGATGACTCCGCCACCGCCCGCCTTGATCAGACGCTTTGCCACTTCCTGGCTCAGAAAAAAGGGGGCGCGTGCGTTCACGCCATACGTGAAGTCATAGTCCGACGGCGCGATATCAAAAAAGGTCTTGCCGTGCCATACGCCGGCGTTATTCACCAGCACGCGAATCGTGCCGTACTCCGCATCGATCGCTTCGATGGATGCCTTGATCTGTTCGTGATCCGTCACATCGCACTTGCGATACGCGTAGCCGCCTTTGCCGGCGTCGCCGACATCGAGCCCGACGACGGTATATCCGCGTTCAGTCAGATTGCTGCAAATGGCTTGCCCGGTCAGGCCATTAGAGCCTGTGACAACTGCAACTTTGCTGGTCATGCGTCACCTCTTCTCACAATATGTCTCGTTACGATTTATGCGCTATCAGCGTCGTCCTCGCGAAGGAGGAACCAGACTCTAGATTCAATGCAAACGCAGCGCGGGTCCAATATTATTTAGAGCGGTCCTGAGATCGAATTCCTATCGAGCCGACCGCAGCGACGGTGGCCAACCGTCAGCCCGCAGGGATCGCGACGATCAGGCCTTCGAGTTCGGGCGTGACCTCGATCTGGCAGCTCAGGCGGCTGTTGCGGCGCAGGTCGCTGGAAGCGGACAGCATGCCCCTTTCGATGTCGCAGGCCTCGCCTACGACTGGCATCCACGCCTCATCCACATAGACCTCGCAAGTCGCGCAACTACACGCGCCCCCGCACTCGGCTGCGATACCTTCGATCAGGTTATCGACGGCGCCTTGCATGACGGAACTGCCGACGGGCACCTCCACTTCGAAGGCTCGTCCATCGGCCTGAACATATTTGACTACTGGCATAGCACACCTCGTTTGTTGCATGGTTCGATTAACACCCTGTCTTTACGCCGTCGAGCAATGACTTGAACGCAAGACTCTCATCCGCCAGTTGCGCTGGGCTCACCTCGATACTCTCGGCAATCAGCTTCTTGCTGAACATGAATTCCTGAGGCCGATTGATACAGTCCGCCGCGACCAGCTTGCCGCTCTTCAGATAGAACACGCTGAAACTGCGGCCCGCGTTACGGTCCCCCCGCACGGCGACCTGGTCATAGCCCAGGTTCAGTCCAGCGATTTGCAGCTTGATGTCGTATTGATCCGACCAGAACCACGGCAATGCGTGATAAGGCTTCTCCTTGCCGCAGAGCGTGGCCGCGGCGCTTTTCGCCTGTTCTGTCGCATTGGGCACCGACTCGAGCCGGATATAGCCGTAGAACGGTGATGGATGCATCGTGCAGTCACCCACTGCGACAATATTCGGATCGGAAGTGCGCGCGCATGCATCCACTATTACGCCATTGTCGGTCGGGAGATTCGCCTGTTCGGCGATTTCGACATTCGGCGTAACGCCGATGCCGATGACCACCAGGTCGGCTGGAAGACGGGCGCCGTCGGCGCAGATGACCTGCTCGACCCGCTGGCCGCCTTCGAATCCGCTGACCGCGACATTGGTGTGGATAGCGACGCCCTCTTCGCGATGCACACGCTCGAAGAACTCGGAGACCTGGGGCGCCGTGACCCGCGCCAGCACCCGCGGCGCCATCTCCAGCACCGAGACGCGCATGCCGAGCCTGTTCAGCACCGCTGCCGTCTCGAGCCCGATATAGCCGCCGCCCACAATTACAGCGCTCCCCTCGGCACGTACGTCGGTGCGGATGCGATCGATATCGCCGATGTTGCGCAGATAGTGAATGCCGCCGAGGCTTGAGCCCGGCAACGTAACGGTCCGCACCCGCGTTCCGGTGCAGATCGCCAGCTTGCCGTAGCTGAGCACTTCTCCGCTACGCAGCGTGACGGTCTTGTTGCCGCGATTGATCGCTTCGACGCGCTCGCCGAGCCGGAATTCGATGCCAAACCGGGCGTACACGTCCGCTGTACGAATCAGCAAATCGTCCGCGTTCTTCTCGCCGAGCAAATAAGCCTTTGAAAGTGGCGGACGATGATACGGCAGGCAGGATTCATCGCCGATCACGACAATCGGCCCTTCCCAACCCTCCTGGCGCAGGCTGGGCGCCAGTTGAGCCGCTGCGTGGCTCGCGCCGATGATGATGCACGTGTCGTGCATGAGAGCCCCCTTATGCTTACTCGTCCAACAGCGGCCAGGCCACGCCCGCTTCCGTCAGTATCTGCGCGGTGTGTTCACCCAGCATGGGCGGAGCGCGCATGATCTGTGTGGGCGTACCGGAAAACTGCAGAGGGTTGTTGATCACCTTGAACGCACCGCCCTTCGGATGGTGCAGCGTCTTAAGCAGCGTGTTGACGACATGCTCGTCGCTGAATACCTCGGGCCAGGTTCTGACCGTGCCATAGATAGCGCCGGAGGAAGAGAGCGCCTGCTCCCAGCTGGCCAGATCGCGCGTGGCGAAAATCTCCGACAGGCGGGCATCCACCTGCTCCCGGTTTGCGAGCCGCGCCGCCTTGGTCGCAAACTGCGGATCGGTCTTGAGTTCGCTCGCGCCGAGCGCGTCGCAAAGGATCTGCCAGAACTTGTCATTGATCGTGATGATCATGATGTCCCGGCCGTCGGAAGTCGCATAGGTGTTATTGGGCACAATGTCCCAATGCTGGTTGCCCATGCGCGCTGGCGTAATTCCCGTGAGGTCGAAGTAGACGTCACGCGGCACCTGGCTGAAGATGCTCGCATCGAGCATCGACAGATCGACGCGCTGTCCCTCTCCCGTGCGCTCACGCGCCTGCAGGGCGACGAGTATGCCGATTGTGGCGATCAGCGCGGTCACCAGGTCCGAGAACGGGAAACCCGTCTTGAGCGGACCGGATTCTTCCGTGCCGGTCACCTGCATGACTCCGGATACAGCCTGAATGACCATATCCAGCGCGGGGCGGTTGCGGTCCGGCCCGGTGCGTCCGAATCCGGAGATCGAACAGTAGATGAGCCGCGGATTGATCTTGTGCAGCTCTTCATAGCCGAGACCCGCTTTATCGGTCAGCCCAGGCCGGAAATTTTCGACCAGCACGTCGGCTTGCGCCGCGAGCGCTAATGCGGCGGCCTTTCCCTCTTCAGTCTTCAGATCCAGTACGATGCTGCGCTTGTTACGGTTGACGCCGAGAAAGAACGCGCCATCGCCGCCCAACGTCGTTTCGCCGGAACGGCGAAACGGATCACCGTCGGGTTGCTCGACCTTGAGCACATCGGCGCCCGAATCGCCCAACATCATCGTCGCGAACGGCCCCGTCATCATCTGCGTGAAGTCGAGAACCTTCAGTCCCTTCAGTGCCGCTTTCATTCCTTTTCCTTCGTCACGTAGAATGCTTCGCGATCGTGATTCGACGCACGCACCCCCTTGTCGCGCCGCTGCTTCATGAAGTTGTATTCGTCCGCCTCGTAGCGCACGTTGGTCGCAAGCGAATGCAACACGTGCCCATAGGAAAACTGGCTGGTAATGCCCAGCGAATCCATTGCCAGGCTCGTCGCCGCCTTGCCCATGACAATGCCGTCGCGCGGCAGACGCACGATACGCTCGGCCCATTCTTCGCCGGCGTCGGTAAGCGACGCGAGTGGCACGACCTTGTTGACGAGGCCAGTCGCCAGACAGGTCGGCGCATCCCACACATCGGCCATCAGCAGCAGCTCGCGCGCCTTGCGCGGCCCCAGGGTCATCATTTCCCACGCGGCAAAGTAGGCTGCCCCCGAAAGGCCGAGTTTTTGCTCGGGATGACCCATTTTGACGGTGTCGGCGGCGATCACCAGATCGGAGCCTTCGGCCAGATACAGGCCGCCGCCCAGGCAGTAGCCTTTGACGAGCGCGAGGGTTGGCTTGAGAAACTTGAACACCCGCTCGAAGCGCTCGAGGTAGCGCTTGTCGTGCAGCAGGCGTGCACGCTGGCTCGGCTTGCGTGGACGGCCTTTGTCGTCGTAAGTAGTCTCTCCGTACTCGTTGCCGACCTCGGCCAGGTCATGGCCGGTACAGAAGTCGTCGCCTGCTCCCTGCAAAACCACCACGCGAACGTCGTCGTCCATCTCGGCGCGATCGTAGCCGTCCATCAGTTGCTCGAACATCGTGTTGGTCATTGCATTTTTCTTTTCCGGACGATTGATCGTGATGTAGGCACGGCCCTCTTTCGCCAGATAATCGACACTGCCTGTCATGCTGTTTCTCCTCCGCGCCCGTTTCGATGCCGGGCGCCTGACTGGTGATGAAATGTCTTGCCTGCGAATTCGACAAGCGGCGTTGCGCCGCCTTTCGTTGCCGCATGCATCACGTGTTGAGATTGATCGCGACTGCCTTGACCTCGGTGTAGAGCTTGATCGCGTCGAAACCGCGTTCACGGCCCCATCCCGACTGCTTGTAGCCGCCGTATGGCAGCGCGGCATCCGGAGAAGACAGTGCGTTGACATTGACGATGCCGGCCTGAAGCCGCCGCGCCATCTTGTGCGCGATGCCGAGATCCTTCGTCCAGATGCTCGCGGCGAGGCCGTAGGTCGTGGTATTGGCGGTGGCGCTGATGCGCTCGAGGTCAGCGTCGTCGCTGAACGACATCGCGCACAGCACCGGGCCAAAAATCTCTTCGTCGTGAACCGCCATACCAGGCTTCACCCCCGTCAGCACGGTCGGCTGCACGAAGAAGCCGCGCTCGCCCGCCGTGCCGCCGCCAGCATAAAGGGTCGCGCCTTCTTCCTGTCCGCTATGGATGTAGCCCGTCACGCGATCGAGCTGGCGCCGGGAAATGACCGGGCCCATCTCGGTGCCGACCTCCATGCCGTGGCCCAGCTTGATGCTTTTCGCTCGCCGCGCGACGGCCTCGAGCACCTGATCGTAGGCGCGCTCGTGCACATACAGCCGCGAGCCAGCCGCGCAGATCTGGCCGGCGTGGAAGAAGATCGAGGAGCACACGCCCGCAGCCGCGGCTTCGAGGTTCGCGTCCGGGAAGACGATGACGGGAGACTTCCCGCCCAGTTCAAGCGAAACACGCTTCAGATTGCCGGCCGCGGCCAGCAGGATGCGCCGCCCGGTTTCACCGGAGCCGGTGAAAGCGACCTTGTCGACCCCCGGGTGAGCGGCAATCGCGGCGCCTGTCGGATTGCCGAAGCCGGTCACGATATTGAGTACGCCCGCCGGGACGCCTGCTTCCAGGGCGAGCTCACCAAGGCGCAAGGCCGTGAGCGGTGTTTGCTCCGACGGCTTGAGCACGATCGTGCAACCCGTGGCCAGAGCCGGCGCGATCTTCCACATCGCCATGTTGAGTGGGAAGTTCCATGGAATGATCTGGCCAACGACGCCGATCGGCTCGCGCAACGTATAGGCATGCCATTCGCCCGGCAGCGACACGTTCGGCGTTTCCCCGCCCATCTTGGTGGTCCAGCCCGCCATGTAGCGCAGCATTTCAGCGATGCCGGCTACGTCCCCGTTGCGGCAGAACGGCAGCGGCTTGCCGCTGTTGATGCATTCGAGCTCGGCTAGCTCATCGCCGTTAGCTTCGATCAACGACGCAAAGCGCAGCATGATCCGGGTTCGTTCGGCCGGCGTGGTCTTGCTCCATGGCCCTGTGAACGCACGGCGTGCGGCGTCGACAGCGCGGTCGACGTCGCTCGCCGACGCCTCGGCTGCCGTGGCAATCAGCTCACCGGTGGCCGGATCGAGAATGTCGGTGCGCCGCCCGGAGTCCGACTCGACCATGCGGCCGTCAATCAACAGGTGGTGCTGCCGGGAGAGAAAACTTCGCGCGGCTTCACCCAAGGCGGGATGAAAAGTCGTCGTCATGTCGATGTCCTTCCGTTTTCAAGGAAAAAGAACCGTGCTCATCTACCCAGCAACTGGCGGGCGATGATGAGTCGATGAATCTCGTTCGTGCCTTCAAGAATCTGGTTCAGCTTCGCGTCGCGCATGAAGCGCTCGACCGGATACTCGGTTGAATAGCCATAAGCGCCATGTACCTGGACGGCTTCCAGGGCGACTTCCATCGCGACATCGGTGACGTAGCACTTGACCATTGAAGAGAGAATCGTCAGACGGCTGGTATCGCCGCTGTCGATTTCCTGGGTGCTTGAATACAGCAGCCTGCGCGCGGCCTCGACCTTCATGGCCATGTCGGCGAGCTTGAACTGGATAGCCTGGAAGTCGCCGATACGCTTGCCGAACTGACGGCGGTCCTTCGCGTATTTGATCGACTCGTCGACTGACGCCTGCGCAAGACCCAGCGACGACGCCGCCACCGAGGGCCGGTTGAGGTCGAGAATCTTCATGCATGCCTTGAAGCCGCTGCCCTCGCCGCCCAGCAGGCAATCCGCATCGATACGCATGTCTTCGAGAAACACCTGGTAGGTCGGCGAGCCATGCCGGCCCATCTTGACCTCCTTGCGTCCAATCTTGAGTCCAGGTGTTTTGGTATCGACGAGGAACACGCTGATTCCGTCGTGACCGCGCCCTTCGGCGGTCCTCGCGAACAACAACATGTAATGGGCCTGGGCGGCCCACGTGATCCAGCTCTTCTGCCCGTTGATGACGTACGAAGCGCCGTCGCGGCGCGCCGTCGTGCGGATCGCCGACACGTCGGAACCGGCTTCCGGCTCGCTGATCGCGACTGCCGAAATCGTGCGGCCACGCGCCGCCTCCGGCAAATAGCGCGCTTTCTGTGCTTCGCTACCGAAGTGCAACAGCGGCAAGATAAGCCCGATCGAGTTGTTTGCGCACAAGGTCGACGCCGCGAGTGACACCTTGCCAATCTCTTCCTTGGCGATACAGACGGACGTCAGGTCGCCGCCCGGGCCGCCGTAGGATTCCGGCACCCACATCTGCAACAGTCCCAGATCACCGAAGACCTCGACAAGTTCCTCTGGGAAGCGCCTGGTTTCCTCCATGCCCGCCACCAGCGGTCGCACCTGCTCGTCCGCGACCTTGCGGACCATGTCGCGCAGCATCTCTTGCTCTTCGCTGAATTTCACTCCGTCCTCCTAACGTGGTTTGGCTCTGTCCATCTCTATGAGAACGGAGTTCATCTCGCCATCGTCTCTTCAGGTACCACTGCGCTTGCAGCCACCGGCTGCACGCCCCTGACAATGTCGATAAGCGCGCGCACGTCTTCTGGCAGGTCATCCGCGCGCCAGGCTACATGTCCGTCCGGGCGCACCAGCACGAGCTTGCGCTCATACAATGCACGCGCCTTTTCGTCGTCGATATCGGCCACACTCAGCGGAACGCCGGCCTGCCTGGCTGCGCCAAGCAGCTCATCGACCGCGAGCGCCTTGTCGAAGCGAACCAGCACGAAGCCGCGCCCGAACAGGTCCAGCGTGGAGCGGTCGGGCTCAAGCCAGACGTGCGGCGCCCGATGACCCGGCCGGGCAGTCTGGACATAGCTGTTGATGGTGTCTTCCGGTTCAGCCGTGCCGTCCGGAACCACGATGGATGAGCCTTCGTAACGAAAGCCGAGATGAACGCCGATCGTGTACCACTCGCGCTTCATCATCTGCGTGTAGGCGTCGCCAAAGATCTGGCGCGCCCTATCGCCATCGGGGCCCGGCTCGAAAACCGTTTGGCTCAGGCTTTCGCGCGGCGTAAGCATCAGCTTGAGGTTATTGGTTGCTTCGTTCACGTTGCGGATGGCCACCGGGCGACGCTCGAATTCATAGGTATCGAGCAGGTGCGGCCCCCCCCAGCCTTCGGTCATCGCCTGCAGCTTCCAGCCGAGATCGACGGCGTCCTGAATGCCCATGTTCATGCCGAAACCGCCCGTCGGCGAGGTCAGGTGGGCCGCGTCGCCCGCAATCTTGACGCGCCCCGTGCCGTAGTCGTCGGCCACCAGTTGGCGACGAATCCATGGCATGAGCGAAATGATCCTGAACTCGAAGTCATCGCGACCCACGGCGCGGCGGAATGCCTGCGCCACATCGTCGTCGGACAGGGTCCGCATCGTCCCGTCGCCGACGATCGAAAACCGCCACCAGTCCCGCCCATTGATCGCGACAACCGTGCTCCAGGTGCCTTCCGGACCGATAAAGATGTAGCGGTAACCGGGCTTTTTGTCGTGCAACTGCTCAAGTCCCCGGCATTCAATGATTGCGTTGGTGGTATAGGTCAGGGCCGGCGTGCCGCTCATCTTGATGCCCAGAGCCTCCTTGACCCGGCTCGCACCGCCGTCGCAGCCCACCAGGTACTGGCACTCGATGTGCCGCTCTTCGCCCGAATTCACGTCCCGCACCCGCACCGTCACTCCGTCATCACGTTCAGTGTGACCAACAAACTCCGTGCTGTAATGGATCTGGACCTTGCCGGTCTTCGCGGCGAAACGCGTCAGCACCGGGTCAAAAAAGTTTTGCGGGCAACGCTCGCGCTTTTGCGGGCTTTGCTCAGGCTTAAGCTCGGCGCGCACTGTGGGGAACGACTCACGGCCGAACTCGTAGCCGCCGTGCAACTGCGAGACCCACGCATAGTCCTGCGAATAGTCGCGGTTATATCCGGCATTCTCGACATCGTCGACGATGCCCCAGCGCCGGCAAAATTCCATCGTACGAATGCCGACCATGTCCATCTTGGGCTGGAATACCTCGCCGTCGCCCTTCTCGATCAGCACGCACGGCACGCCACGCCATCCCAGGTCGCCGGCTAGCGCGAGGCCAACCGGCCCCGCTCCCACGATGACCACAGGCGTGCGCTCCGCTGAATTCAATTGCGCCATAGTTGCAAGCTCCATCATCCATTACACGTCGATTTGACTGGACGGCTCACCGGTCTGGAATCGACTCACGGTGAAACGATCTGGAGCTACTGTACCGAGCGAAGCGTTACCTGGGCCAATACTGTTTGCGAAGGTTTCGAGAGGATATTCCTCTTGAGGGACACCAATATTCTTCGTCTAAGAGGATCGGAAAATCGTATTGGTGTCGCTTCCCACTGCGTGTCTATTCTGTGAACGGTTGTCGGCTCGGCGACAGTCGACGCGACTAAAACGATAAAGCCCGTTTGGAGACATTCATGCATACCCTGGTATCGGCAGCACCGCTCAAACTCGAGCGATCCGCTTTTATAGCCACTCAGCTCCCCTTCGCGCAGACGATTCGCCAGCGGTGGCCCCTTCTCGTCGCCGGCCCAATCGGGTGGTAAGTCAATTGATATTCAGGAGTCTAAAGATGACTTATGAACGCCCCTGGTACCGCTGGTACGTGCTATTCATTCTGACGTTGATCTATACGTTCGGTTACGTCGACCGGCAGATCGTCACCATTCTTGCCCCGTACCTGAAGAAGGATATGGGCATCTCCGATGCGCAACTCGGTCTGCTGTACGGCACCTCGTTCGCCTTGTTCTACTGTGTATTCGGCATCCCACTCGCGCGCCTCGCCGACGGTTGGAGCCGCGTCAAAACGCTGGCGCTGGGCCTCTCGTTCTGGTCACTGATGACCGCGCTATCGGGCCTGTCGCGCAACTTTACGCAACTTGGCGTCGCCAGAATCGGCGTCGGCGTAGGCGAAGCGAGCGCAACCCCGGCCGCGGTTTCGCTGCTGGGGGATTATTTCGAGCGCGCCCGCCGCGGCACAGTGCTCGCGCTGTATTCGGTGGGTGTCTATGTTGGCGCGGGCGCTTCGCTGGCTGTTGGCGGCACGATCGTGTCAGCGTGGCAACATGCGTACGGCAAGGATCCCAGTGCTGCGCCGTTCGGATTGACCGGCTGGCAGGCGTCGTTCATCGGCGTCGGCGTGCCGGGTCTGATCTTTGCAATGATCGTACTGCTGACCATTCGGGAACCGATGCGCGGCAGACTCGACGCGGTGGCGCCCAAGCGAGATCCTCATCCGTTTGCTCATGCCCTGCGCGACCTTGGCGCGATGGTGCCGCCGTGGAGCTGGATGCATCTGCGAGCGACAGCCGCGCCCCCGCGTGAGTATGTCCGCAACACCACCTACCTTTTGCTAGCGGCGCTGGTGGCCGTGTTGGCGACCTGGGCTACGAACCAACTCCTCTCCGCGAGTCATAACGCCGAGATCGGTTCGGTACTGGGGCTGTCGATAACGAGCAACCTGGTCCAATGGCTCGCAATCGCGATCGCCGTGTATGTCTGCTCCAACTGGTATCAGGCCACACGTCTCGGTGACCCAGCAGCCCATCGCCTGATTACGGGTTCAAAAACCTTCGCGGCAGTCACCGTGGCCGGCGCATTTCTCGCCTTCGCAATGAATGCGGTCAACGGCTTCGTATTCGTCTACGCGAGCCGCAAGCTCGGTCTGACCGCCGAAGCGGGCCTGCACCTGGGCATCATCGCTATCATCGCGGGGGGCGTCGGAATCACAATTAGCGGCTATCTGTGCGATCTTGCCAAGCGCAAACATCCTTTCGGCCGCCTGTATTTCGTCTGCTTTACCGCGTCGGCTTTCACAGCGGCGAGCGTCGTTCAGTACCTCACCCCCAGTGTGACGACCTTTTATTGTGCCTACGCCGTCGCGACGTTCTTTGTGCCGATGTGGTTTGGCCCGCTTCAGGCCACCACGCAGGACCTCGTGATTCCACGTCTGCGCGGCACGGCATTCGCCGCGTTTTCGCTGGGGCCGAATATCTTTGGGCTGGGTCTCGGACCCTATTGCGTCGGCCTGATCAGCGACGCGTCAGGCAATCTTCGCCTCGCCATTCTTTGCGCGCTTGCAGTGTTACCTGTGTCGATCACGGCACTGCTGGTGGCAAGCCGCTCGCTGCTGGACGGCGAAGAGGCCGCCCGCGCCGAACTCGCGGTCTTCAATGCAACGGCCGAAGATGAATACGCCGCGGCGGTCGTCGAACACCAACTGATCCATTGACTCCGTTTGTCTGAAACCGCCCGAACGCCGACTGCAATCGGTAGTCAGGGCGAGACATTCAAAACATCATGTAACCATGACAGGAGCAAATCAACATGACGAGTCTTACGCAAAGACTTGCGGATTTCGCGACCCAGACCCGTTTCGAAAATCTCCCGGCGCCTGTGGTAACCGAATGCAAGCGGCTTCTTCTCGATACGATCGGTTGCGCGCTTGGCGCAGTCCGGACGGAAAGTGGACGCATTGCACTCGACTACGTCCACCTCCTCGGCGGCAAGCCTGACGCGACCGTTCTCGGCACCACGCAGCGGAGTTCCGCGACCGCCGCCGCCTACGCCAATGCACGCCTTGCCAACGTGCTCGACGCGGACGACACCTTCCCCACTTCGACGCACTTCGGCAACGCGACGGTCTTTTCTGGATTCGCGCTGGCCGAACTGGATGGCCGCAGCGGCCGCGATCTGCTGACGGCAATTGCGGTCGGCTTCGATATTGGCGCACGGATCGGAAGCTGGATGGGCGCGCCGATGCAGATCGAAAACGGCAAGGTGATCGGCTGGAATGAACTGGGCGGTCCGGCTGCGACGATCACGTGGGCAGCGATTGGCGCCTCCGTGAACGTGGCGGGACTCGACGCGAAGCAGGCCAACCATGCATTCGGCATCGGAGGCAGCAACTCGCCGCAACCGACACTGCGCAAATGGGCCGAATCTGTCGAGCAGCCGATGTACAAGTATGCCGATGCCGGCTGGTGCGCGGAAATCGGCGTCTCGTCCGCGCTGCTCGCCCGGCTGGGCAGCACAGGATTCAAGGACATTCTGGACGGACAGAACGCCTTCTGGAAGTTCTATGGTTCGCCGAGTCACGACGACGACGCACTGCTGGCGGGGCTCGGTTCCGACTGGCAAATCCTCAACACCACCTACAAGCCCTGGCCGTGCTGCCGGTGGATCCACCATCCGCTGACCGCCTTCACCCGGCTACTTGCCCTGCACGAACTGCGACCGGAGGAGATTGATCGGGTGGTGGTGCGCGCCAATCCGTTCGCGCTCACGCCCATCTTCCGCGAGCAGCAACCGCGCGATCCGCTGAGTGCGGAGTTCAGTCATGCGCATGCGTTGGCGGCCGTCGCGTGGCAGATACCGGCCGGACCTCTCTGGTATGAACCGCAAACCATGAACGACGAGCGGATCGTCACATTCCGCAACCGGGTGAGCGTAAAGGCGGAGCCGAGTTCCTCGAATATTGCGGAGTGGATGACGGGCGGGCAATGGCGAGGGGTGCCAGGCGGCGTCGATATATATGCACGCGGACAGGTCTTCAGCTGCACCGCTGATCACGCGAGCGGCGACCCATGGTCCACGTCGACGCTCTTCACAGACGAACAGATTAGCCGCAAGTTCAACGTCATGGTCGGCCTCAGCGAGGGGGGCGACGGTGCCCATGAGCTACAGAGCGCGGTAAGGGCACTCTGTGACGCCGTAATGACGCTCGACGATGGCCCGGTCAGTCGGATCGCGGACGGCTTGTCAGCGGTGGCGCTGGCGAAATCCGATCCGGTAACACTGCCACGCGCTGCTGGCGAACGGCTTTAGGCAAAGAAGTTAGGGTTTGCTCGGTTTGACACTCATTGTGAACTCTCTAATATTTACCAATGGTTGATCCACTGACATAAATATGCCGCACCGAAAAAGACGGTTTCAATCAATTGGCGACATAACGCGACTCAGGAGACAAAGGTGAAGCTTGCAAAAATATTCGTTGGAGTCCTCACACTTGCTGCGGCAGGTTCCGCGCTGGCCCAGAGCAACGTAACGCTTTATGGCCTGCTTGACGAAGGCCTGAACTACGTCAACAACGTCCAGAGCGCGCAAGCTGGCGCGCCGCACGGACGCACGGGCGGGAGCCAGTGGCTGATGTCTAGCGGCATCTTGCAGGCGTCGCGCTGGGGACTGCGCGGCGGCGAAGATCTGGGCGGCGGCTTTAAGGCCATTTTTGTCCTGGAAGACGGTTTCGACGTGGGCACAGGAAAATTTCAGCAGGGCGGCACCTTTTTTGGTCGGCAAGCCTACGTTGGGCTAAGCAGTGCGAAGTTCGGTAGCGTCACACTCGGGCGTCAGTATGATTCGATCGTCGATTCAATCGGTCCGATGCAGGCGGGGTCCTATGCATTGGGCGCGTTCGCCGACCATCCTGGTGACATTGACAACGTGGCAGACCTGCAGCGCATCAACAACGCAGTCAAGTACACCAGTCCCACGATGGGCGGCCTCACTGTCACCGGCCTGTACAGCTTCGGAGGCGTCGCCGGTTCGTTCGGACGTAACAGCATTTATTCCTTCGGTGCCCACTGGGACTTCAGTTCGCTGAGCCTGGCAGCGGGCTACTTGCACATCAACAATCCGAACCAGTCGTTCTATGGCAACAATTCGACGGGCTCCACCACAGCCAATAACCTTGGCGCAACCAGCGGCGTACAGGCCAACCCGATCTATGGTGGCTTCGCGTCCGCCGGAAAATTGCAGATCTTCTCTTCGGCAGCCCAATACACGCTAGGATCCGCCATCGTTGGCGTGGGCTACTCAAATATCCGCTTCCAGGACCTCAACGATCCGGCATCGGGCACCCTCAGCCTGACGAACCCGTTCGGCTATACCGGTACGGCCGCGTTCAATAACTACAACGTGTACGCCAGCTACTTCATCACCCCGTTCCTCCAGGCCGGTGCGTCCTACAACTATCTGCGCGGCGGCGCCATCGACGGTAAAGAAAGCGCTGCTTATCAAACGATCAATGTGGGCCTCGACTACTTCCTTTCGAAGCGTACCGATGTCTACATTACCGGTGCGTATATGAAGGCGTCGGGCATCGACTCGACGAGACAAGCAGCGGTGCCGTACTTCGTGACGCTAACGCCATCGGACACGTCGAATCAGGTGGTGGCTCGCATCGGGATTCGGCATAAGTTCTGATCGCTCCGGTTGATGGCGAAGAGGACCAGCGGCCGGCGCCTCATGCCGGCCGCTTGCGTTTCGACGGGTGCACTGCTTGACAGCAATGTATCATTCGCTCATCATTGCTCTTAAAGGTTGATCCATTGACACATATTTGCGCCTGATTGGCGCGCCTATTACCAGTGAGATGTCCGATGTCAGATCCTCAGCGCCTCGACCGTAACGTGCCGGTCACCTCTTCTTCATCGCAGCGCCCACTCGACGGTGTCGTCGTGGTAGAAACTTCCAGCTTCCTGACGGGCCCATTCGCCGCGATGATGCTTGCCGACCTCGGCGCCGACGTCATCAAGGTCGAGCCGCCCGGCGGCGACGGGTTTCGCAAGTTCGGCCACAATCGCGACGGCTTCGGTGCCTCATGGACCAACGCAAACCGGGGCAAGCGCAGCGTCGTGATCGACCTGAAGACCGAGGAAGGCACGCGCCGGCTGAAAAATCTGATCGCGACCGCCGACATCCTGGTCGAAAACTGGCGGCCTCGCGTGGCGGCGTCGCTGGGTCTCGGCCAGGACGTTCTTGGATCACTCAATCCGCGCCTGATCCGCCTGTCTATCAACGGCTTCGGCGACACCGGCGCGCTCGCGAATGCGCCCGCCTTCGATTCGCTGATTCAGGGGCGCACCGGTATCGTCGCGGCTGAGGGACGCAACGGCAAGCCGGCGGTCACGCCGTTCAACATGGTCGACAAGGTCACTGGCGTATTCGGCGTCCAGGCGATTCTCGCCGCGCTCTATGAACGCGAAAAGACTGGACGCGGCGGCCATATCAAACTGCCGATGCTCGATGTCATGGGCTACTTCAACTTCCCCGACATGTTCCAACACCGCACCTTCGAAGGCGACACCTCTGCATGGAAGCCGCCGGCTTCCCAGGTGTTGGAGACCTCGGATGGATTCGTTGTCATCTCACCCGCGAACGGCGCGCAAATGTCGAAGACGCTCAATGCCATCGATCGCCCGCAGTGGAAAGACGAATTCAAGCAGATGCGCGATCCCGTCGCTATGGCCGAAGAATTCTTCCGGCGCGTCAGCGAAGTGGTGAAGGAGCGCGACACCGCCTTTTGGCTGGCGCGTTTCGAAGCTCTGGATGTACCTGCTGCACCAGTGTTTTCGCTCGATGAATATCTGAACGATACGCAGGTGCAAAACAATCGTGTTTTCGAATTCGTGGATTCGCCCGTCGGTCCCATCAGAACGGCGCGCTACCCCGCCACCTTCGATGAGCGCAGATTGGCCGCCCGTTCGGGACCACCTTCGATTGGCGAGCACGACCAGGATATCGGCGGACATTGACGACGGCGTTTTATACCGGCTGGTGCCTGGCACACGTCACGCAACGCGGAGGCCGCACCGATTCACTCAACCATAGGAACCCAACATGAAACTCGCGAGCTTCAACGGTGGACACATCGGCGTCGTGATCGGCGATGAAATCGTCGACGTCACCGCCCAGGTGAACGCAACCCCAGACGCCTGGCCGCCGGTCGGCATGCTGCACGTCATCGATCGTTTCCCGTCACTGAAGGCCAGGCTGGAAGATTTCGTGCAAACCGCGCCTCGCAAGCCGCTTGCCGAAGTCAGACTGGAAACGCCGGTTGCGTGGCCCAACAAGGTGATCGCATTTCCCGCCAATTATCACGCTCACGTCGAGGAGATGAAGCATGGCACGGGGCTCATCTCCCCCTTTAAGGCAGACGGCCAGGGCTTCTTTCTGAAAGCGAATTCGAGCCTGAGCGGACCAGCCGATCCGATCGTGCTGCCGCGTATCGCCAACCGGCAGATTCACCACGAATGTGAGCTTGCGATCATCATTGGCAAAGGCGGCCGCGAGATCGCCCGTGAGGATGCACTTGCCCATGTCTTCGGCTACGCCTGCCTGATCGACGTCGTCGTACGCGGCAAGGAAGAACGCGTGATGCGCAAGTCCTACGACACGTTCTGTCCGGTCGGACCGTATATCGTGACCGCTGACGAAGTGCCCGGCTACGATTCCATCGAACTGAAGCTCTCGGTCAACGGCGAGGTCCGCCAGCAAGCGAGCACGCGTGACCTGATTGTCGATATCCCGGAGATGATTCGCATGGCATCGGCGGTGATGAAGCTGTATCCGGGTGACATCATCGCGACCGGCACGCCCGCGGGCGTCGGCCCGATCGTAGGCGGCGACAAGGTCGTCATCGAGATTGCGCGGGTCGGCTCAATGGCAATCGACGTCGTGCAAAGCGAAGGCGGCGCGCATCCTGTCTGGGATAAGCCGGTCAACTAAGCGAGGGCCACGACGCGCATGGATTCCGCTCAAACACAACAAGCTCACGGGCGCTCCGCCCTGCGCACCGAGCGCATCAGAACGGACGACGGGCTGACGCTGATGGCCACTGTCAGCGGCGAACGCGGGCAGCCGGGCGTCATTCTTTTACACGGCGGTGGCCAGACGCGCCATTCGTGGCGCGGCACCGTCAGGACGCTGGGCGAACTCGGCTACCACGCAACGGCTTTCGACGCCCGCGGGCATGGCGACAGCGACTGGTCGCCGAAGTCTGACTATTCGTATAACCGCCTCGCGGACGATCTCGAGACGGTCACCCAGCACATGGGCTGCGTGCCGGCGATGATCGGCGCGTCTATGGGAGGCATGACCGCGATGCACGCGATCGGCCGTGCAACGGCCTCGCTCGCACGTGCGATGGTTCTCGTTGACATCGCGCCGCGCGTCGATCCAAAGGGGCTTAAGCGCGTCAACGACTTTCTCAACGGACATCATGACGGCTTCGCCAATATCGAGGAAGCCGCAGACGCGGTCGCCGCATACAACCCGCACCGGCCTCGCCCGAAGAACCCGCAGGGCCTGATGAAGAACCTGCGTTTACGTGAAGACGGGAGACTGCATTGGCATTGGGATCCGGGCTTTTTCCGCGCACGCACCGACGATCAACGTGAACGTCAGGCGGCCCGACTGCTCGAAATGTGCCGGCAGATCACGATTCCGGCATTGCTTGTGCATGGCGCCGAGAGCGATGTCGTAAGCCTGAATGGCATTGGCGAACTGCGTGCACGTTTGCCCCAGCTCGAAATCGGCACCGTCCCCGGCGCAGGTCACATGATCGCGGGCGACCGCAATGAGGCTTTCAATGTCGCCATTATGCCGTTTCTCGAACGGCATCCACCCACTGTCTAGCCCCCTCGGGAGATGGTTGGCCATCCCAGGCAAAGCCCACGCCGCTATCGCGGTGTGCGTTTCTGGGTTTTCAGGTTTTCTGTCGAGCGCCATTTCAAGCGGCAGTCAATCTTCCGCGGGCAGCATGAAAGAAACCGGAAGGCCCGTGTTCGGCACTCCCGTCTTCCACCGCCACTCATTCGGACGCGGGCAGACTGCCAACGTAAGCCAGCGCGCAGAGCATCATCGCGGAGGCAATCACCCGGGCTGCATCTGCGGCACCATTGCGCATCCGTCTCCAACGATCTGTCGTCATCGTGTTCATGCTAGTCCTTGCTTGCCGAGGATTACCCACCGCTGTATACAGGAAAGGCGCGCGACCAGAACGCGCCTTTCTCCATTTACGCTGCGCTCTGCTCGGGCTGTTTGACTGGAGTGTGATCGCGCACCGCTCCACGCACCGTATCGATCAGCGCCAGAGGATCGTCCGGCAACGTATCGCCACGCCATGCGACCTGACCGTCAGGCCGTACCAGAACGAAGGCTCGTTCGTACAATTCACGCGCTGCCTCGTTGTCGATCCCGACGGTCTTGATCGGTACGTTGCGAATCTTCGCTGCTTCGACCAGCGCTCGAGTGTCCGGTTTGCCGCTTTCGAAACACAGCAATACGAACTCCTTGCCGAACAGATCAAGCGTAGACTGCCCTTCGTCCAGCCACACGTGCGGCGCGCGTGAGCCGGGCCTCGCCGTTTGCTCGTAGCTCGACACTTCGTCGGGAGGTTGCGCTGTGCCATCGGGAACGATGATCGGCGAGCCCTCGTACATGTACCCCAGGTGAATACCGATCGAAAACCATTCCCGCTTCATTAGCTCCGTGTAGCGGTTGCCGAACTCGATTCGCGCCGCCCCGGAGTTCGGACCATCCTCAAAAATCTCCTTCGATGGCGACAACACTCGCGGCGAGAGCATCCGCTTCAGATTGCCAGTTGCCTCTGCGACGTTGCGAATCGCAACTGGGCGTTGTTCGGTCTCGTAGGTCTCAAGCAGATGCTCGCCACCCCAGCCCTGCAGGCTTGCAGCCAGCTTCCACGATAGATTGACCGCGTCCTGAATGCCGGTATTCATTCCGAATCCGCCGGTCGGGGAGGTCAAATGCGCCGCGTCACCTGCAAGGAATACGCGCTTCGTACCGTAGCGGTCGGCCACCAGTTGACGGCGCACCCACGGCAACATCGAGAGAATCTCGAACTCGAACTCGCGGCCGACCGCGCGCACGATTGCGCTACGCATATACTCTTCGGTGTGCGTCTGGCGTGTCTCGTCGCCGACCAGCGAAAAGCGCCACTGATCGCGCCCGTTAATCGCCACCAGCGTCGCCCATGTGCCCTCCGGTCCGATAAAGATGTAGCGGTAAGCACGTTTCTTGTCATGCAGCGATTCGAGGTCCTTGCAGCCGAACACGACATTGGTCGTGTAAGTCAACGTGGGTTCGCCGGTCATGCCAATGCCCAGCGCCTGACGCACCACACTCGCACCGCCATCCGATCCGACCAGATACGAGGCCTCGACGACCGTTTCCTCACCGCTTAACGTGTCCCGCAAGCGGGCCGTCACGCCCCCGGGCGTCTCCGTGAACGCGACCAACTCGGTGTTGTAGCGGATCGTAACGTCAGGCGAGCGCTGAGCGAACCGGCGTAGCACCGGATCGAAGAAGTTTTGTGGACACCGCTCCCGCTTTTGCGGGCTTTGCGGCGGACATTTCTCCTCTTTCGGGCTAGGAAAAGCTTCCCGCCCGAATTCGTAGCCGTTCAACCCGGTGACCCACGCGCAATCCTGTGGATAGTCGCGGTTATAGCCGGCCTCGTACACCCACGGCACGATACCCCAACGGCGGCAGTATTCCATTGTCCGCACGCCGACCATATCCATTTTTGGCTGGATCACTTCACCGTCGGTCCGCTCGACGAGCAGGCAAGGCACGCCACGAAAACCCAGGTCGCCGGCTAGCGCCAGTCCAATCGGGCCCGCGCCCACTATCAATACAGGTGTTTGCATATTTCGTCTCCAAGTGAAGGTGCCCGTTACCCGGCGGCCCGTTGCGCGGCTGGCTCGACCGCCTCTTCCCGGTATAGACCGAGCTTGCGCAGCGCGGGGATGTCGTTGACCTGGAACAGCATCGCCGCCGTGTCGGACGACCGATTGATGTGCTCGTGCGCCGCCCACGGCGGAATCGCGAGGAAGTCACCTGCACCCCATTCGAAGGTTGTGCCATCAACGATCGTGGCGCCCGTTCCACGCATCACGTAATACACGACGCTTCCCGTGTGACGATGGGCCTTCGTGTGCATGCCCGGTCGCAACGACTGCAGCACGGTACCGATGGTCGGCATGGCGGAGCCGCCCGTCAGCGGATTGAGATATTCGAGCGCCGTGTCGTCGAATGGATCGGGCGGCAATCCCGCCGCGGCGCGCAGCGCCTCCTGCGAACGCTCGGCCGAGTACACCAGCAGCGGATTGACGTCGGGCACCGCCCGGTCGTTGAGCGGCTTCATGATGCCGCTTCCGTAGCGCCGGTACGAGTGGTCGGGAATGGACGACACGGGCTGCCGCGGCTCGGCTGATCCCTCGAAAAACGTCGCGTGCATCGAGCGAACCAATGAAATATCCAGCACGTCGAGCCAGATCATCGGCTTGTCGCCTTTGTGTTCGTGGTCATGCCACGTCCAGGCCGGCGTCAGTACGAGATCGCCTTCGTTCATCTCGTAGCGTTCGCCGTCGACGATCGTGTCGGCGCCGCGACCCTTCATGATGAAACGCAACGCACTAGCCGCATGGCGGTGCGCCGTCGCGATCTCACCAGGCAGGATGTACTGGATCGAAGCCCAGAACGTCGGCGTCGTGCCGAACGGAAGCCCGCGATTGGCCAGCCGCAGCGTCCTGCGCTGGCCACCCGCTTCAAGCTTGAGATTTGCGCCGATCTTTTCAAGCAACCGTTCGAGATCGCGCGCCTTCCAGTGCGCGGGCTGCATGGTCGATTGCGGCTCCCGCGTAAAAAGCGGGCCGTCGGTTGGCTGGGCGACCCGGCAGTTGTACTCGTTCAGTTCATCGACCAACGCCTGGCGTTGAGCGGTATCTGTCATTACTGCTTCACTCATGGCGACTCCGTTGACAGTCAGCAGGGAGGGGATTTCAAACAAATGGCGTGGCTTGGTTAGGCAAGCGCTACAGTCCGCCGGTCAGTTCGGGCACCGCCATGAACAGATCGCCCACCAGACCGTAGTCGGCCACGCTGAAAATCGGCGCTTCCGGGTCCTTGTTGATCGCCACGATGACCTTCGAGTCCTTCATGCCAGCCAGATGCTGGATCGCACCCGAGATGCCCACCGCCACGTACAGTTGCGGCGCGACGATCTTGCCGGTCTGGCCCACCTGGTAGTCGTTCGGCACAAAGCCCGCGTCCACTGCAGCGCGCGATGCGCCGAGGGCCGCACCCAGCTTGTCCGCCAACGGCTCGAGCACCTTGGTGTAGTTCTCGCCGCTGCCCAGACCGCGACCACCAGAAACGATGATCGACGCCGAGGTCAGTTCCGGACGGTCCAGCTTCGTGACTTCACGGCTCACGAACTGCGACAGGCCGCTGTCCGCTGCCGCTTCGATCTTCTCGACCGCTGCGCTGCCCCCTTCTGCTGCCACCGGGTCGAAGCCGGTGGTGCGCACCGTGATGACCTTGATCGGATCGCTCGATTGAACCGTTGCGATCGCATTGCCTGCATAGATCGGGCGCTCGAACGTGTCGGCGGAATCCACTGCAGTGATATCGCTGATCTGCGCGACATCCAGCTTCGCGGCGATACGCGGGGCAATGTTCTTGCCGTAAGCGGTGGCCGGAGCCAGGATATGCGAGTAGTCCTTCGCAATGTTCAGCACGGTGGCTTCGACGTTTTCCGCGAGGCCCGCTTCGAGTTGCGGCGCGTCGGCCAGCAGCACCCTGGCGACGCCTGCAACCTTCGCTGCCGCGTCAGCCGCGGCTTGCGCGTTGTGACCCGCAATCAGCACGTGCACATCGCCGCCAACGAGTTTGCCAATCTCGGTCGCCGCAGCAACCGTATTGAGCGTCGCCGCTTTCAGCGACGCATGGCCCCCCAAGGGGACTTGCTGCGCGGCGTCGTGTTCCGCAATTACCAGAATCGTCATTTCGTCCGTCTCCTGCCGACCAGAGTTATCGCTTTAGCTGTCGACCAGAGTTCACGCTTTAGCGCGCTACTCTGGTCCCATGCAGAGCTCTTACTCTGGTCCCATGTTAGTGATCACAGCACCTTGGCTTCGGTCTTCAGCTTCTCGACCAGCGTCTTCACGTCAGCGACCTTCACACCAGCGCTGCGCTTCGGCGGCTCGACAACCTTCAGCGTCTTCAGGCGCGGCGTCACGTCAACGCCGAGGTCTTCCGGCTTGAGCGTTTCCAGCGGCTTTTTCTTCGCCTTCATGATGTTCGGCAGCGTCACATAACGCGGCTCGTTCAGGCGCAGATCGGTGGTGACCACGGCCGGCAGCGTCAGCGACAGCGTTTCCGCACCGCCGTCCACTTCGCGCGACACCGTTGCCTTGCCGTCCGCCACCACAACCTTCGAGGCAAACGTCGCCTGCGGCAGGTTAGCCAGCGCAGCCAGCATCTGACCGGTCTGGTTCGAATCGTCGTCGATAGCCTGCTTGCCCAGAATGACCAGCGAAGGCTGTTCCTTGTCGACCAGCGCCTTCAGCAGCTTGGCGACAGCCAGCGGCTGCAGGTCTTCCGACGACTCGATCAGGATCGCGCGGTCCGCGCCGATCGCCAGCGCCGTGCGCAGCGTTTCCTGCGCCTGCGTCACGCCACACGACACAGCGATCACTTCAGTCGCCACGCCCGCTTCCTTCAGACGTACCGCCTCTTCCACGGCGATTTCGTCGAACGGGTTCATCGACATCTTTACATTCGCAATGTCGACGCCCGTACCGTCCGACTTCACCCGGACTTTCACGTTGTAATCGACCACCCGTTTAACGGCCACCATCAACTTCATTGCACTCTCTCCAGTGTTCAGTTACGCCCGTTAAAAACGTCGACACACATCCATTACCGCAGCGCACTTTTCTCAAGACACTTAGCGTCCCTCGCGCGGCAGTGACATGCGTCCCAACGCCATTTCTTCCGCGCGCTCCCATGTTGTCCGACGATCTATTCCCCGTATCAATCCGCCAACAGACGACGGGCTACGATCAGTCGATGAATCTCATTAGTTCCTTCGATGATCTGGTTCAACTTCGCATCGCGCATCATCCGTTCGACCGGAAATTCTTTCGAATAACCATAGCTACCGAGCACCTGGACCGCTTCGGTTGTGACTTCCATGGCAACATCCGTCACAAAGCATTTCGTGATCGAAGAAAGCATGTTAAGTCGCGAGTGATCGCCGGAATCGATTTCGTCTGCACAGTTGTAGAGCAGGTTGCGCGCGGCTTCCACCTTGATCGCCATATCGGCGAGCTTGAACTGCATGCCCTGGAATTCAGCAATAGGCCGGCCAAACTGCCTGCGCTCCTTGGCGTACGCGACGGCGACATCGAGAGCGCCTTGCGCGAGTCCGAGCGAGGTGGCTGCGATGGTCGGGCGATTCAGGTCCAGCACCTTCATGCAGGCCTTGAAGCCTTCACCCTCCGCGCCAATCCGGCAGTCGGCGCCTACGCGCATGTCGTCGAAGAAAAGTTCATGATTCGGCGCCCCGTTACGCCCCATCTTGCGTTCCTGCCGTCCGAGACGGAAACCAGGTGTCGTGGTGTCGACCAGAAACGCGCTGATGCCATCCGAGCCAGCCGACTCCGAGGTTTTCGCAAAAAGCAGCACGTAGTGTGCGTGGCCGCCCCACGTAATCCAGTTTTTCTGTCCGTTGATGACGTACGAATCGCCGTCCTTCACCGCACGAGTGCGAATGGACGACACATCGGAGCCGGCCTGAGGCTCGGTCACTGCAATCGCGGTCACAAGCCGGCCTTCTGCCGAGAGGGGTAACCAGCGCTTTTTCTGTTCCTCCGTACCGAACTGCAGGAGCGGCAATACAAAAGATATCGAGTTGTTGCCGCACAGTGTGGCGGCCGCAAGCGAGACCTTGGCGATCTCTTCCTTGACGACGCACACGGTTTTCAGGTTGCCGCCCGGTCCGCCGTATTCCTCCGGCAGCCACAATTGCAACAGCCCCATGTCCCCGAAGACCGGAACCAGTTCGGACGGGAAGCGGTCGCTTTCTTCCATTCCCTCCACGAGCGGCACAACGTGCTTCTGCACCATCCGACGGACAGAGTCGCGGATCGCGACGAGATCTTCATTCAGACGCATATTCACTCCGATAGTCGACGCTCGTGCCTGACAATCAATAGCTCGGAAACGAGAGTCCGCCGTTGATGCTGAGTGTCGATCCGGACACCTGATCCGATTCCTTGCTGGACAGGTAAAGGATGTACTCGGCCAGATCCTCGGCGGTGTTGAGTTTGAATTTCACGCGTTGCTCGGCCTTCGTAAACGCCTTGACAATGACTTCCTGAGAGCCGGCATCTTTAGCCGCGAGAAACCGGTCATGCGCGGGCGTTCCGGTCGTCAGCGTGGTCGCCACCGAATTGATACGGATACCCAGGCTTGCGAGCTCCGCGCCAAGCGCCCGCGTGAGGAACATGATCGAAGCGCCGGCCGCGCCGATCATCGATTCGCTCGGGGTTGGGATGCGCGCGGCATCCGTAGTAACCAGGACGATTTTTCCGTAGCGCTGCTCGCGCATGAACTTCGTAGCCGCGTGCACTGCGTTCAGGCGTGGCATTAGCCGGCTCGTCAAACACGCAATGCCTTCTTCTGGTGCCATGTCGACAAAGAGCTTGGGCTTGGGTTCACGCGGACCGCCACTTGCCACGACGATGTCCACCTTGCCGAACTGCTCGACCGCACGGGCGACAGCCTGTTCGATGCCTTGATAAGTCAGCAGGTCGCTGTTCACAAACACGCGCTTGCCGGGATAGCCGCCGCATTCTTCGATGAGCGAGCAGGCCGCCGCTTCGTCGCGGCCCTGGATCACGACGCTCGCGCCGCATTGCGCCAGCTTTTTGACCGATGCGCGTCCGATTCCCTTCGTGCCACCCAGCACGACCGCCGACGAGCCAGTGAGTTCAGTAAGCATGTGTCGCCATTCCCTTCTTTGAGCCCGCTGCTTGCAGGCGATTGAGCCGAGGTCTCGCTGGCGGCGATGTCGCTCACCAGCGGTACCGATCGTTCATCCGTTCTCTTTGGTCTCGCCGTCGTAACGTGCTTCCCGCGTGTGCGCCGCACCGCTCACCCCCTTATTGCGACGTTCCTTCATGAAGTTGCTTTCGTCAGCTTCGTAGCGAATGTTCGTACCGAGCGCATGCATCACATAGCCGTGGACGAATTGCGACGTCATCCCCATCGAGTCCAACGACAGATGGGTCGCCGCCTTGCCGATCGCGATCGCATCCCTCGGCAAGCGCACGATGCGCTCGGCCCAGTCTTCTCCAGCTGCCGCGAGTTCGCTTGCCGGCACCGCCTTGTTCACCAGACCGATCCTCGCGGCTTCGGTGCCGCTCATGACTTCACCGAGCAGCAGGATCTCGCGAGCTTTTTTTGGACCTAGCGCGAGAATATTGATGCTCGTCAAATAGGACGCACCCGCCAGCCCCATCTTCTGTTCGGGGTGACCGATCTTCGCGTCTTCCGCCGCAATGGCGAGGTCGCTTGCTTCGACGAGGTACAGTCCGGCGCCGACGCAGTAGCCCTGCACCAACGACAAAGTCGGCTTCGTGCAATACAGCAGTTGCCGGAACTGCTCGACATGACGCTTATCGAAACTCAACCGGATACGCTGGCTGGGACGACGGGCGCCTGGGTCCTTCGAAAAGCCGTATTCCGCGCCGCCCACCTGGGCCAGATCGTGACCGGTCGAGAAATCCCGGCCTTCGCTGCGAAAAATGATCGCGCGCACGTCATCGTCGCCTTCAGCGCGCTCGACGTGCTCCATCAGGCGATCGAACATTTCGTAGGTCAGCGCGTTGCGCTTGTCGTCGCGGCAAAACGTGATGTATGCCCGGCCATCCTTCGACTCGTACTTCACGAGATCCCTCAAATCGTCGCTCATCGCTCCTCCTTCTCTGAAACGGTTGGTCAACCCATCTTGCTCAAGCGCGAACTTGCCGGGACGACCATGTTGCAAAACGTGGTGCCGCTGCACGAAAGTGCTCGCCTTTTATGGTTCATTGGATGAACCTTTGATATATGGTTGATGAATTGTCGAAGGATGTCAAGTGCTGGAATCCAGCAGTGGGGTGGGACGAAGGAATGTCGTGGCACCGCGCACACACGAGCGGCGCGGCGACACGAGTCACCGCCCCTGTACCCATACGGACGTTGGAACGCGTCAATCGGGCGTTCAAGGATGACGACTTGAAGATTCAGACGCGAGCGGGTAGCATCTGCGCAAAGCCATGAATGGATGAATCATTGAAATGACCACGAACCGACCATCGGGCCGAGTTGCCGCGCGTACTGCCGGCAACGACGCCACCGGCGCCTCACCCGCGACAGCGCGCCCCGCGCCCGCCTATGCGCCTGTGCAGACGCGCCGCGCGTTCGAAGCGGTCGCCGATCAGATCCGCAATCAGCTTACGAGCGGCGCGTTGCAGCCCGGCGACCGGTTGCCTTCGGAGCGCGAACTGGCCGAATCGTTCAGCCTGAGCCGCAACACGGTACGCGAGGCGCTGCGCTCGCTGGAAAACGCCGGTGTGCTCGAATTCCGCAAGGGCGCCACCGGAGGCGCCTTTGTGCGCGAAGGCCAAGGCGATGCGGTCATCGCAGGCTTTTCCGACTTGTTCCGACTGGGCGCGATCAAACCGGCCGACCTGACCGAAGCGCGCCTGATCGTCAGCGTCGCAGCCACGCGCTTTGCCTGCCAGCGCGGCAAAGACGACGATTTCGAACTGCTGCGCGAGAATATCCGGCAGAGCGAACAGGCGGTTGCCCAAGGGAATGTGAAGGAAAGGGTACGCATCAACCTCGAATTTCACCGGCTGCTCGCGCGCGCTGCGCGCAATCCGGTACTCATCATTCTGACTGACGCACTGGTCCAGATTCAAGAACAGTTACTCGAGGTGTTGACCCCACTGCCCGACAGTTCTGTAATGCCGTCCCGCAAGCGCCTGCTCAAGTACCTGATCGCACGTGATGAGGACAAAGCGGCTGCGGAAATGGAGACGCATCTGAAAACGCTGCAAAAGCACTACCTTTTACAAAATCTGGACGCGAAGCGCGCCGACTGACCCCCTACCTCCTGCGATGCGCTGCTCGTGGATTGTCTTCCACGAGCACACGCTTCTTATTCGCTGCGCGCACCGATCGCGCCTGCCTCGAAAAAGGCTGCGATCTGGCCGGATGTAAAGCCGAATTCTTCCAGCACCGTCGAAGTCGACGCTCCGGGAATCTCGCCGAGACGCCGTACGCATGTCGCCGTACCCGTGAGTCGGACTGGATTGCCGATTTGCACCACCGGTTCATCTTCGTGCGGCAACGACATCACCGTGCCCCGCTCGATGAGGTGCGGATTGCCGAGCGCCTCGTGAAAGTCGTTTACCGGCTCGGCCTGAACGTCCTGACGCTCGAATATGGCGAGCCATTCGACGAGATCCCTCGCCGCAATCGCGCGCTCGATCGAAGCGCGCATCTCGCACCATTGCGCGGCGTCATGCTGCATGCCTGCGAATTCTTCCCGGCCAATCGCCTTGCAGAATCTCACCCAGAAACGCGGTTCAATATTTGTCGTGCAAATGAACTTGCCGTCTCGCGTGCGCCAGATGCCGCAATCGACGCGGTGACTTCCTCGCTGCGGCACGTTGGCCGGGTCGGGGTTGCGTGCAAGAAACCAGGCGGAAAAAGTCATTGCAGAATCGAGCATCGAAATATCAATTGCGCGACCCTGCCGATCGTGGCGTTCCCCGATGTGCGCGATCAGGACGCCCAGCGCTGCATTGAGACCGGTTATGACGTCCGCGACGGGTACGTTCGGAAATGACGGACGATCCGCATTCTCTCCGACTCGCGACAGCACGCCGGAGAGCGCCAGTGCAAGCTGATCGTGGCCCGGTTTGCTGCGGTACGGGCCCGTTTGTCCAGCGAAGGTGACAGAGCAATAGTGCAAACCCGGATTCACCTGCTGTACGAGGTCTCGTCCGAGCCCGAGCCCGTCCAGCACGCCGGGGCGATAATCCTCAACGAGTACACTCGCATCGCGCAGCAATGGACGCAAGATCTCGGACGCGCTAGCGTGCCCCAGATCCACAACAATGCTCTCCTTGTTTCTTGCCAACGTCTCTGCGGCTTTCGCCCTTTCCCGCTGCGCGGCGCTCAAGCCGCCCAGGTTGAATGCCGATGACAGTTTCTCTAATTCCCGAGGGTTCTCAATCCGGATCACTCGCGCGCCGAAATCGGCCAGCATCCAGGTACACAGTTGGGCTGGCAGAAAGCGTGAGAAGTCCAGCACCGTCAGTCCGGCCAATGGCTGAGCTACCTTTGGAGCCCTACTGGATGTAGCGGTCGTCTTCATGATCAAGGGCTGCAAAGGAAACACTTATCAGGCGCTGACAACAGGCGCCTTTCGCATCAGGCACAGGATCACCGCGCCCACCAGCGGGCCAGCCGCAATCACGGCGAGTGTCATGTCGAGGGAGCGGCCATGAGCGAATACGTAACCCGCCAGCATGGGCGAAACAAAACTGCCGATCGACCAGACCGTGTTGACGAATCCCGCTGCAGCGCCCGCAAGACGTGGGCCAGACGCTTGCGTGTACAAGCCGATCAGCAGCGGCGTATAGCCATACGCGGCTGCGCCCAGCAAGGGGGCGATCACATAGTATCCAGTCATCGACGCGCAATTGCCGAATACGGCCAGCAATGCCATGAAGATCACGAGATCCGCCACGGCGACCAGTTTGGCATACGCGTTCAGCGTGTCGTATAGCCATCCAAAGAGCGGCTTCGACAGAAAAGCGCCAACACCGAACCCCATCAGCACCGAGCCGGCAGTCACGGGTGACAGACCGTGTGCGACGGTCAACAATGCATTGGCCCACGCAACGAAGCCGAGCGTCCCGTAAAGGGCCCCTGCGCCACCAAGCGCGACCAGCACAATATTGCGATTTTTCAGTAGCGATATGAACTGCGCGCCGGTGATCCTTGGTGTGGAATGCCCGGCCGGTGCATTCCTTACTACGAGCACGCAGATTGCCGTGAACACGAATGTCGCAATGCCGAGCATCTGGTAAGCGCCCTGCCAACCGTACGCAGCGGCAAGCCGGGGCACCGTGGCGTTGGCGATTACGACGGACACCGACGTCCCCGTCGCCCAGATGCCGAATGCGCGGCCTTTATCCTTGTTGAACCATGTCGTCAGCACCTTGATCGTCGCACCATATTCCGCACCTGCGGCAAAACCCATTAATAGGTGCAGCACGATGCCAGCGGTAAAGGTCTGGATGAAGCTGAAACAGAACGTGAGTACCGCCAGTGGAAACATCGACATGGCCAGAGTCGCGCGGCTACCGAACTTGTCGGCAAGAATGCCGCCTATGGGGCACGAAACGGTGTAACCGACATAAAAGGCGGTCGTGAGCGAACCGAGCAACGCGAGCCTGAACCCCAACGTGTGACCTACCGGCGCCGCGATGCTGGCCCATGCGAAGCGGTCCACGCAACTCACCGTAAACGCGGTCCAGATCACTAGCAGAATGATCCAGCGATATCCGCTACTGGTGGCCTGCTGCGCCACGGTCGGCATTAGTTCACCAGGTACCAGCTGGGTGTTCGATTTCATCAGGTCCTCTCCGGGGTGCTCTGCCGTCAGAACCTCGCGTTCCTGGGGCGGACGCCAAATGGTTCATCCATTGAATAATTGTGACAATTAGCGTATACCTTGGTATCGCATCACCGAGTGAGAGCAGGCCTATCACGCCACGGGTTTCGCATGGTATAAACACTTCATTGGTCCATCCAATGAAATTTTCAATTTTAGAGTCATGCCACCATGAGCGAACCTGTAGCTTCATCCCGAGCCTGTTCCCGCTCCCCGTCGCTGTTCATTCTGGTCTGCATTACGCTCTCCGGTACCTTTCCGCTCCATGTGTTCGTTCCCGCGTTGCCATCAGCTGCGCACGATCTGCGTGCATCCGCGGCGGGAATCGGACTGACGATCACGCTCTACACCGTCGGCCTGTCCATCGGTCAACTAGTCTACGGACCGTTATCTGACCGTTACGGCCGTCGGCCCGTGCTCTTATCCGGTTTGTCGCTCTTCGCGATCGCCAGCGTCGCGGCTGTGTATGCGCCCTCGTTGCGAGGACTTGAGCTGGCGCGTGTTGTCCAGGCGCTCGGAGGCTGCTCCGGTCTCGTGCTCGGCCGGGCGATTGCGCGCGACAGTTCCGGGTCGACTACGCTGATCCGACGCCTCGCCACCCTCAGCATCGCGATGGCCGTCGCCACCGCGGTCGCGCCGATCATTGGCGGCCAGATCGTCGAGCATCTCGGCTGGCGCGCAATCTTTGTCGCACTGAGCATCGCCAACGTGCTGGTTCTGGTCGCCGTCTGGCTCACGGTCGCGGAAACGCATACCGCATTGCGCGACTTCAAGATCAACCGCTACCTAAAAAGCTACGTCAGGCTGCTCCGAACGCCGGCCTTCCTCGCACACAGTGTGGGAGGCGCAAGCGCGACCACGGGGATCTACGCGTTTCTCTCCGCCTCACCGTTCATCCTCGAGTCGCGTTTGGGCTTGTCGGCACAGGCGTTCGGCTTCGCGTACTGCTCGCTGGTAGTCGGCCTCGCTAGCGGCCAGACCACCGCCAAACGGATCGCCGGCGGCGTGTCGGCGCGCACCGCCCTGATCGCCGCAAGCCTCATCATGGCGGCGGCGTCTATCAGTCTGCTGGTTTCGTATGTTTCCAATACGCTGTCGGTCGTGTCGGTCATGGCGCCGATGATCGTGATGTTCTTCGCCACGGGCCTCGCCAGTCCCTATGCGATCAGCAGCGCGCTGGAAGTCGACCAATCGGTAATCGGCGCAGCCGCCGGACTTTATGGGTGTCTGCAGATGGGGTATGGCTCCCTGTGCACAGCCGCCGTCGGGCTGTATCCTAACGACCCCACCCTCTCGATGATCGCCGCCCTACTGGTGTCGAGCGGCATCGCGTGGGGCTCGTTCATGGCGTCACCGCGCCGGCGCGTTCCGGCGGATCAGGGGTCGATTGCCTAGACGCTGAAGAGCAACAGCCAATGACACCCGAAGGCATACGCGGTATGCAGCGTACCGCGCGCGGTACGCGCCATGTGGCAGGAGCAGACGGCCTTATACAGGGCCAAACGGAACAACAGCGATCAGACTGAATCAAACAGGATCAAGCGCGACGAGATCGCGCGCCGCAGCTTCAGCAGCCCGAAGGCCGAATACTGCCGCCTTGATGAGACCGCCGACATACCCCGAGTTGGCACCGCCTTCAATGCCGCCCGTCGTCGCGCCGGCCGCATACAGCCCTGGAATTGGACGGTCAAGCGAATCGAGCGCCCTGCCATGCGCGTCGATCACAATGCCGCCCATCGTGTACGTGATGCCTGCACAGAGCGGAATAGCGACATAGTCAGGACCTTTGATTAGTGCTGCGCCGGTCGCAAGCGTCGCGGGTTTGACAGTACGCGAGGGCACCAGGCCGGCAAGTTGTCCCTGCGCGACCGCCTTGTTGTAGCTGCCAAGTGTGTTCGCGAGGACAAGTGCGTCCATATTCAGTTTCGCCGCGAGCGCATCGATGCCGCGCGCGCGGTGCACAGTTGCGCCGCGCTGCTCCAGGGCCGGATTCGGCGGCAACAGGAACGCTCGTCCGGCCTGCTCCCATATAGCTTCATCCAGCACGACGAACGACGACAACGGCTCATCGAGCGTAGCAATCGCGTTGGCAAGGGCAACGCCGCCAAGGCCTTCGTCGGCAAAGCGCCTGCCACTCGCATCGACGACGATCGCAGCGGACGCCACGATGTCCAGCACCGGATATGGCCATAACGATTCGTCGTGCAGCGCGTCCTTGTGCTGCACATGCCCATAGAACCGGTTCATCCCCGTGAGCGCGGCGCCCGCCTTCTGGGCCATACGGATACCGTCTCCCATGCCGGTGCCTGCGCCACGCTTGCATAGATGGTCGGGGCGCGGCGATATGTACCTTCGAACCATCTCCGCATTGCCTTGAAAACCGCCATCGGCTAGCAGCACCGCGCGAGCCTCAATCGCGTTCTCGCTGCCGTCGCGCATTTGCGCGGCGACTCCTACGCAGCATCCCTCCACCAGACACAGCTCTTGAGCCCGCACACTTCGAATGAAACGGCCGCCCGCTGCCACGAATGACGCTTCAAGCCTTTGGAGCAGCAGATCGCCTCCCTTACCACGCCAGTGATTCTGAAAGCCGGTCTCCCGCAAACTGAATGGCATCAGCATGTTGCCCATGAACGGGTACTCGCCGCCTCGTCCGAACTGCGCGCCTTGCTGTGAAAGCCACGCTACGACCCTTGCGCCATCGGCGGCGAGCGCTTGCGCGAGCGTCTCGTCCCGCAAGCCGGCGGTGGCTTCGACAATCGCAGCGCACAACGCCTCCGGCGTCTCGGCCAGGTCGCGAAACGCAATGTGAAACACGCCGCCGGCATAGCGTGAATCGGCTGGATACTGCACATCGCTGCCCGCTTCCAGAACGACCGCGGAGAGGCCCAGCCCGGCCATGCGATTCGCCGCAACGAGGCCCGCGAGTCCGGCGCCGACAATCGCGACGTCGGCAACAAGGGAGGTGTTCGTGCTCACGATTGTTCCGCCGAACCGAGGTACGCCTCGCGGATCGTCGCGTGGTGACGTAGCGACTGGCCAGTTCCGTGCGCGACCATGTTCCCCACCGAAAGCACATATCCGTAATCCGACAAAGCCAACGCTTCGTTCGCATGCTGCTCAACGAGCAGGATCGTCAACCCGGATTGCCGCAGCTTGCGCAACACCTCGAACATTCGCTCGACGACCAACGGCGCGAGCCCGAGCGAGGGTTCGTCGAGCAGCAACAACCTGGGGTCGGCCATCAGCGCGCGCCCGATTGCTACCATCGACTGCTCGCCGCCGCTCAGTGTGATCGCCCGCTGGCCGGCCCGCTCCTTGAGCTTCGGGAAAAGGTCGTACACGTAGTCGAGGCGCTCATGGAAAATGGCCGGATCACGGCGCCGCCGAAGCCTGTGGAAGCCCAGTTTCAGGTTCTCGGCTACGGTGAGTGCCGCAAACACCTGCCGGCCCTCCGGCACCTGGACGATGCCGAGGTCCACCGCCTGCGGCGCAGAGAGTTTCGCGAGAGGCTGGCCCTCGAACGAGATCGTTCCCGACGTAATATTGACCAGCCGCGAGATCGTGTTGATGAGCGTCGATTTGCCCGCGCCGTTCGCGCCGACGACGGAGACGATCGTCCCGGTTCCGATTTCGAGCGAAATCCCGTGCAGCACTTCGGTGCCGCTATAGCCGGCTCGCAGTCCACTAAGCTTGAGCATGCGCACCTCCTGTGCCCAGGTAGGCTTCTATGACTTTCGGGTCCGCCTGTACCGATGCAGCGTTGCCTTCCGCGATCTTCGCTCCATGATCGAGTACGACGATCCGGTGGCACAGGCTCATGATGAAGCCGATATCGTGTTCAACGATCAGAATGGTCAGGCCGTCATCATTGAGCTTGCGCAGCATCCGGCCGAGCGCCGCGGTCTCCTCGTCGTTCAGGCCCGCTGCCGGTTCGTCGAGCAACAGGATGCCTGGCTCGCTCGCAAGCGCACGCGCGATTTCGACGAGACGCTGCTGCCCATGCGGAAGATGCGAAACCGGTTCATCCGCGCGCTCGGCCAGCCCGACAAAGCGAAGCAGTTCCATCGCGCGTGCAGTGCATCTTCGCTCGTCTGCTGCGATACGCCGAAACCGTACCAGCGACGCAATGAATCCGTCGACGAGTTGCGGATGGAACCCGAGCATCACATTTTCGCGCACGCTCAGGCCGCCAAACAGTCGCACGATCTGGAACGTGCGCGCCATACCCATCGCGGCGCGGCGATGCAGTGGCTTGGCCGTGATTTTTTGCTGCCGGTAGATCACTTCGCCGGCGGTAAGACTGTCGACGCCGGTGATCAGATTGAAGGTCGTCGACTTGCCGGCGCCGTTGGGACCGATCAAGCCAACCGCTTCACCCTGCCGTACGTCAAACGACACGTTATCGACCGCGCACAGTCCGCCAAAGCGTTTGACGCCGCCCTCAATCGACAGCAGTTGTGGCGCTTCGATCGGCGCACGTGACACAGTTTGTGCCCTCATCGCCCGGCTCCTTTTTCAATCACATCACCTGCTAACGGTCGTGCATGCGCGCGTCTGCGGCGCCTGGCGGTCACCTTCAACGCCAGCGAAGCGATCAATCCGCACAACCCGTTAGGCAGGAAGATCAGGAACAGCAGCAGGCATAGCCCGTACGCCAATGTTTCGAGGTCACCGAACCGCGTCAGGAATTGCGGCGCGATGACGACTACGACCGCGCCGAGGATAGGCCCGTAACGGGTAGCGAGACCGCCCACCACCGCGATCGTCAGGATCGACACCAGCACAGGGAATTCGCCCATACCGGGGCTTACCTGACGGTTCACCACCGCAAAGCCGATGCCGGCCACACCGGCCATTACCGCACTTAGCACGAACGCCCGCAACTTCTGCAGCGAGACGTTGACGCCAAGTGCGGCGGCCGCACGCTCATCATCGCGGATGGCTTGCAACGAGCGGCCAAGATGACTGGATACGATGAAGTTCTGCAAGCCCAGCGTCACCACGGTTGCGGCGACGATCATGTAGTACAGCGTGATCCGGTCGACCGTCTTTTCTCCTATCGAGATAGCCGGAATGAGCAAGCCGCCGGAGCCGCCCGTCACGTCGATCCAGCGGTTCGCGACGCCGGAGATGACGAGACCGAAGCACAGCGTCGCCATCGCAAGATAATGCGTGCGCAGTCGCAATAACGGCATGCCGATCAGGAAGGCCACGAGCGCGCACACAAGAAGGCTCGCCGGCAATGCAGCCAGTGCGGTGAAACCGGCCTTCGCTTGCAGCAGCGCGTACACATAGGCGGCGATCGCGAAGAATCCCTGATGGCCCATCGAGACTTGCCCCGCATAGCCGTAAAGTAGATTGAAGCCCATGCCAAGGATCGCGTATACACCGATCAGCGAGATCAGTCTGAGTTCGAAGCCGCTCGTCATCACCGCGGGCGCCAGCAACGCGGCAAGCAGGAACAAGGCGAACGGCAGCCGTGCCTGCCGCGACAGCGGTTGGATAGTGACTGTCTTCATTGCCGTGCCGCCTCGAAGTCGCCCAGCAGGCCGTATGGACGCACCAGCAGGACAATCAGGATGAGAAGAAAAATGATGGGCTCGGCATACAGGCTACTGCCGTAGCCCGCGACGAAGGCTTCGAGCACGCCGATTGCAATGCCACCGGCGGCGGCCGCAAACGGGCTGCCCAGGCCGCCGAGGATTGCAGCCATAAAGCCCTTAACCGTCAACTCGACACCCATCGATACCTGGCCACCGAGCAGCGGGCCAACCAGCACGCCCGCGATACCGCTGACCAATGCACTGAACATGAACCCGAAACGCACGACCCGAGCCGGGCGGATGCCCATCAGTTGTGCGATCCGCGGCTGCGCGCCGGTCGCGCGGATGCACAGGCCGAAACTCGTGCGGTAAAGCAGGAACCATGTGACCGTAAGCAGCACGATGAACGCCGACACGATCGCGATCTGTTGAAAATTGGTCGTCAGCGGGCCAACGGTAATAGGGTTGAGCGAAAAGATGTTCGGAACGTAAAGCTGGTTGGGGCCCCAGATCAGTAACGCACTCCCGCTTGCGATGATTGCACCGGCGAGTGTGCCGATCATGATCGTCAAAGGAGGTGCGCCACGCCGCTTGAGTGGCCGGTACACCGCGAACTCCAGTGCGAGTGAGCACAGCAGCACGGTGGCGATCACCGCTGCGATGGCCACCGGGGTCGGCAGACTGCACGTCACCATGAAGAGAATCGCTGACATCGCGCCAACCATCACGAAGTCGCCTTGCGCAAAATTAATGATGCGGTTGGTGCCATAGATGAGCGACAGCGACAGGCCGATCAGGCCGTAAACGCTTCCGTTCGTGAGGCCTGCGAGCAGGAAGACAACGATCTTGTCCATGTCCTTGTCCAACATTAGGAAAACTGAAAGCATTGGCCGCGGACGAGCGCGAAATGATGCATGTTGCGTCCGCTGCTAACGCGGGAGATCAGAGCGGCTTGAACTTGGCCAGATCCGGTTTGACGAGACGCGTGCCGTCGTTAGCCACCTCGACGAACACATACCAGTTCTGATCCGGCGAACCGTGATGCTGCTGGGGCCCGAAGTGGTAAGTCGCACCGGCTTCGCCCTGCAGGCCCTTGAACTGTGTCAGCTTTTCCGTACCGTCGCGCAACGCCTTGCGCGCCTCCTCCAGATTGCCTGCATCAATCGCCTTGAGGACGGCAGGTGTGGCGATAACCTGCAATGCAGCTTTGGCCGCGTCATAGCCGATGACGGGGTAGAGCGTCGGCTGATGGGGTCCAAAGCGTCCGTTGAATGCAGCAAAGAATTTCTGCACATCGGGCCGCGACGGGTCCACCGTGTCCGGAATCAACGCTCCGTCGCTCGCTGTCCCTGCCAGTCTGCGCAGCGTGTCGAGCAGCGCGCTGCGCGACACGACCACCGGCGCGGCGATGTTGAGCTGGTGCGTGGTGCGTAACACACGTGCACCGTCGGCGGCATACGGGAAGACAATCAATACGTCGGGCTTCGCGTCACGCAGGTTGGTGAGTTGCGGCGAAAGATCCGTGGCATTGACGTCATAGGTCTGCTGTGCAGCGACGGCGATGCCCACTTTCTTGAGGGCGGCTGTGGTCGCGCGCGCACCGTCCGTGCCGAACGGCAGCGAGTTATTGATGATTGCGGGCCGTTTGAAACCTTGCCTGGAGAGCAGATCCGCGATCGCGGCGGCGTCCTGCCGGTTCGCCGGACCAAAACGGAAGTGATACGGCGCAGGCGGATCCGTCAGCGAGTCGGTGCCGGCAGACAGGATGAAATAGGGAATCTTGTCTTCCGTCGCAATAGGTATCATCGCTGCCGCCGGGGCCGACGGGTTCCCACCGATGATCAGCAACGCCTTATCGTCTTCCGCGCAGCGCGACGCGAAGGTCGCCGTCAATTGCGGATCTGTCTTGCCGTCGTACGCCACCAGTTGGATCTTATGGCCGCCAATGCCGCCCGCGGCATTGGCTTCATCAATCGCCATCTGCACTGCCTGATAGCCCTGAGTGCCGGTATCCGCCGCGGCGCCGCTACGATCGTCGACGGAGCAGATCACGATGGGATCGGCAGCGTATGCGGGGGGCGCCCCCGCAAGCGTGAGCACCGCGAACGACATCAGTGCTGCCATTTTTGTCGACCGGATTCTCGCTTCCAGCCACCTAACGGGTCGTACGTTGCTCACGGATGTCTCCTGACGATAGGAATCGAATTTCGTCTGTTGTGTTTCAACAGCGACTGCTTGTCATTGGATGAACCTTTGGCTTTATCATAGAGGTGTTGAATTTCCGGTGTCAAGGAAACGTCGGTCGGGGTTTAACCTTGGTACCACGTACGCGCATACGTTTTTCGAACTGATAAAAGAGGTGGACATGAACGACTGCTGCAACACCATGCACGGCGTGCAACTGGCTGAAGCCGGCAACGTCAGGCTCGCGAGCTTGCCTCGGCCCGTGGCCGGTGCCAACGAAGTGCTGCTTCGCGTCCTCGCGGCCGGCTTATGTCAGACGGATCTGCATATCCGCAGCGCGTCCGATTCGCGCACGCCGGATGGGACAACGCTCGGTCATGAGATTGCCGGGGTCGTCGAACAATGCGGCGATGGCGTGACTCGGTGGCGCCGAGGAGATCGCGTGGTCGTTCATCCTTGCTGGTCGTGCGGCATCTGCAGCGCCTGTTTGTCAGGGCGGCAGAACGCTTGCCGGCGCACGGCCGGCAGGCTCGCGCCGCCGCACACCCCGGGCGTCACAAAGAATGGCGGAATGGCCGATTACGTGAGCGTGCCCGAGCAGTCGCTAGTTTCGATCGGCGACCTCGATCCCGCCGTTGCCGCCACGTTGACCGACGCGGCGCTCACGTCCTATCACGCGATCAGAACCTGTGCGGAATTGCTTCAACCGGGCTCGACCACGGTGATCATCGGGCTCGGCGGGCTCGGCAATCTCGCGGCGCAGATTCTGCGCGCGACCACTGCCACCCACATCGTGGGGGCCGATGTCTCGCCGCAGGCGATCGATGCCGCCCGGCCCTGGGTCGACGTAAGCATGCGCGCGGATGCTGGCGATTTCGTCGACACGATCGTCGAGACGACCGATGGCTTCGGCGCCGACGTCGTACTCGACTTCGTAGGCAGCGATACGACGCTTCGCCTGGCGGCGGCGATCGTCGGGCGCTACGGGGCAATTCGTGTGGTCGGTCTGTCGGGCGGCGCCTATCCATTTGTGGCGCGCTCAGCCAACAACACGCTGCCGCGCGGCGTGTCGATCATGTGCCCCTATGGCGGCACCTACGGAGATCTCGCCGCGGTGATCGCGCTGGCCCAGCGCGGCAAGATCCAGCCACTCGTGACGCGCTTCGCGTTGCGCGACGCGATGCGTGCCTTCGATGCATTGCAGGCCGGACAGATTCGCGGGCGCGCCGTGCTGATTCCGGACGGCGACGCCGCGACCGGCATCTGAACGCGCGGCGGCGCATCACGCAGTCTGCGCCGCTGCCGCCATGGTTTGTCCGATCATCATGTCAGCCACTTTTTCGGCGGCCATCATGGTCGGGAAGTTGAGATTGCCGCTCGGGATATGCGGAAAGATCGACGCGTCGACGACGCGCAAAGCCTGCACGCCGCGCACCCGCGCCTCGTGGTCGGTCACGGCGAGCGGATCGTCGTCGGCGCCCATCCGGCAGGTGCACGACGGATGCCAGACGCCTACGCTCGCGTTGCGCACGAAGCCGCGCAACGCGGTTTCGTCGCCGAGCAGTTCGGCAAGCGTGGCGCCCCCAGCGACCACCCGCGTCATCAGGAAATGCCGCAGCGGCGCAGGTCCGTCAAGCAGCGCCGCCAGCACGTCGGTAATCGTCTTGTTGCGGCGGCTCAACAGCGCGACCTGCCTGACCTTCTCGCTATAGCTCGCCGGGAACGGATCCGCCGTCACCTGCTGGACCGCCGCCAGCGCTTGCACGGCCGCCATGCGGCGGAACCCGTCCGTCAGCCGGTCGAGGTCGCGCTCATCGGCCATGAAATTGAAGTCCACCGCGGGTGCCACGCGCCAGTCCGCCGACGTGAGCCTGACTTCGCCCGCATTCGAAAACGGCTTGTTGACGTACATCAGCAGCGTGCCGATCCGTTCACCGACCGCGTGCCATGAAGTCTTGCTGACCACCGACACGAACATGTCACCCGCCGGCGCGCCGCCGAGCTGCGACGAATAGCGCCATCCCAGCAGGATATGCCGCCGCGTCGCGTCATTCACACGTGCGCCTTTGCGGATAAACGACGCAAGCGCGATGGACGGATGCTCCATCAGATGCTGTCCCACGCCGTTCGACTCCGCGACGACGTCAATGCCATGCTCGCGGAGATGCGCAGCGGGACCGACGCCCGAGCGCATCAGAATCGCCGGCGACTGCAACGCACCTGCGCACAAAATGACCTCGCCCGCCCGCACCTCGGCTGGGCGGTCCAGCGCATCTACGCGGATCCCGCAGCAGCGGGTGCCGTCAAACAGCAGGCCGGCCACTTCAGTTTCGGTCCAGATCGTCAGATTCGGCCTGCGCCGCGTATCGGCGTCGAGATAGCCCATTGACGCAGATACACGCTTCTCGTCCAGATTCGAAATGGCGATCGGAAAGTAGCCGTCCTTGAATTCGCCGTTCTGGTCGGGCAGATAGTCGTACCCCATTTCTCTGAGCGCGGCCGCGACTGCGGTCGCGTGCTTAGGCCAGACATCGGCGAAGATCCGGCGCACCGGAATGCGGCCGGACTGGCCGTGCAGCGGTCCGTCGAAATCGACGTCGCGCTCGACCTTCCTGAAGTACGGCAGTACCTCTTCCCAGCTCCATCCCTTAACGCCGCGGGCCGCCCAGTCGTCGTAGTCCCTTGGCGCGCCGCGGTTGAAAAACTGCCCGTTGATCGATGAGCCCCCGCCGAGGATCCGCGCCTGCTCGTATTTGCGTAGCTTGCGTGGCGCGTTCTGGCTTCGGTCTGCATTAAGCGTCGTGACGTGCAGATCGGGCCAGAGATACTGCGGATTCAGATAAGCCGTACCCGGATAGCTATCCAGGATGGCTTCCGGGAGGTTGTCATTGGGCAGATCCTGGCCTGCCTCGCAGAGCAACACGCGTTTGCCCGGATTCGCCGACAGGCGGTTTGCCAGCACCGAACCGGCAGAGCCGCCGCCCACAATGATGTAATCGAAAGTTGTCATCGTAATGGTGATTCGTAGGCCAACGGACACGCCCGCCAGGGTGCCGGCGGCATCAGTCCAGATTGATTGCTATGCTCTTCACGGACGTGTACAGATCGAACACTTCGCGTCCGCGCTCGCGGCCCCATCCCGACTGTTTATAACCGCCGAAGGGCAACGCAGGTTCGTTGACCATATGCGCATTGACGGAGACCGAGCCCGCCTTGATGCGGCGCGCGAGCTTGTGTGCAAGTCCAAGCTTTTGTGTCCAGATCCCAGCGAACAGACCGAATTCGGTTCTGTTCGCCTCCGCTGCGATTCTGTCGAGATCGTCATCGTCAAACGGCATCGCGCACACGACCGGTCCGAATATCTCCTCGCGGTAGATCGACATATCGGGCGTCGTGTCGACGAACACCGTCGGCGCAACGAAATAACCACCTGCATCGAACGCCCGTTGCTCGCCAAAGCGGCGCGCTCCCTCCTCTTCGCCCTGGCGGATGTAGCCATCCACCCGCTGCTTCTGCTGACGGGAGATGAGCGGACCCACCTGGCTTGCCGGATCGAGGCCGTGGCCGACCTTCAGCTTGTTGCCGTGCTCGATCACTCCTTCGATCACGCGATCGAAAACCGTCTTGTGAACGAAGAGTCGCGATCCGGCCGAACACACCTGCCCGCTATTGAAGAAGATCGCGTTGGCAGCGCCGGGCGTCGCAAGTTCCAGGTTGGCGTCAGGAAAGACGAAGACGGGTGACTTGCCACCGAGTTCGAGCGAAACCTTCTTCAGATTACCGAGCGCCGCCTGAATCACCCGCTTGCCAGTCTCGGTCGAACCGGTGAAGGCAACCTTGTCGACGTCCGGATGCGCCGCGAGCGCTGCGCCAGCCGTCGCACCGAAACCCGTCACGATATTGACGACACCGTCCGGAAAGCCGGCCTCCTGGATGATCTGGCCGAGCCGCAGGGCGTTTAACGGCGTCTGCTCGGCGGGCTTCAGCACGACCGTGCAACCTACCGTCAGGGCCGGTGCGATCTTCCAGATCGCCATCGATAGCGGAAAATTCCACGGGATGATCTGGCCAACCACACCTACGGCCTCCCGCGTCGTGTAGGCGTGCCACTCGCCGGGCACCGACAGGTTGACCGACTCGCCGTTGAGCTTGGTCGCCCAGCCGGCCATATAGCGGACCATTTCCGCAGTGCCCGCAATACCACGGCGCGCTACCGCAAGCGGTTTGCCATTGTCGACCGCTTCGATTTCCGCCAGCTCGTCGCCGTGACGCTCGATCAGATCGGCAAGCCGGAGCAGCAGGCGGGTGCGATCCGCCGGCTTCATGCGCGCCCAGTCTCCCGCTTCGAAAG
This sequence comes from Paraburkholderia sp. EB58, assembly GCF_050436665.1. Lineage (NCBI taxonomy): Bacteria > Pseudomonadati > Pseudomonadota > Betaproteobacteria > Burkholderiales > Burkholderiaceae > Paraburkholderia > Paraburkholderia sp. EB58. The sequence continues at coordinate 49,878 of NZ_JBNDMQ010000031.1, forward strand.
CGCGCCGCGCAGCTTGCACCGCCAGATCGATATCCGCCGCCTCGCCTTCGGGCACGCACGCCACCACTTCTCCAGTGCCCGGATCGAAGACGTCGAAGGTCTTACCCGAAAAAGCCTCGACCCAGCGGCCACCGATCAGCATCCGGTGCTCGGCGCGGATGAATTGCGCGCTTTGTGCGCCGAGGTTTTCGTAAATCGACGATGACATCTGCAACACTCCCAAGTTGTTCATGCGACGGGTTCAAGCAATGAACGCAGATCGATCTGCGCATCGGCGACGTGTGCCGGCGTGACTGGTGCGTTGGCTGCAAGCAGGCGCCGCGCCGCCATGTGATCGCCGGGACGATTGACCGACTCCACCGCGACGAGGTGTCCGTTCGCGAACCCGTAGGCGGAAAATTTCAGTGCTGACTGGTCGCCGCGCAAGACGATCTGGTCGGCACGACTCATGCCGAGCCCCGCGATCTGCAGTTTGACGCCGCCCTGATCGCTCCAGAACCACGGCACGGCTTCGAAGGTGTGGTTCTGCCCGATGAACCGCTGCGCGAGGTAGCGCGCCTGATCGACCGCGTTCTGCACCGATTCGATCCGGCAGCGGCCGAAGGCGAATCGCGATGGAAACGACGCGCAATCGCCCAGCGCTGAGATGAATGGGTCACTCGTCGCAAGCGTCGCGTCGACCACAATGCCGTTAGCCGTCTCGAGTCCTGCCGCCTCGGCCAACTCGACGTTCGGCAGGACGCCGATACTGACGACGACCAGATCCGCGTGGTGTTCTTGATCCTGGGTTGTCTTGACGCCGGTGACGCGCTTGCCTTCCGACATGATCGACTGCACGCCGGCATTAAAGGTGAAGGTGGTGCCGAGCGATTCGTGATGCGCGCGGAATGCATCGGCGACGGGAGCACTGACCGCACGGCTCATGAGGTTCGGCCCCGCCTCGATCACATGGACCGGCACGCCCCCCGCCGCAGCGACTGCGGCAAATTCGAGCCCGAGAAATCCCGCTCCGACGATGACGGCGCGGCTTGCGTGCTGCAACGCTTCGCGCAGCGCACGCGCATCGTGCAGAGTCCTGAGCGTGAGCAAGCCCTTGAGTCCAGTTTCGGCGCCGCGCAGCAGACGGTTGCGTGCGCCGGTCGCGAACACGAGGTGCCCATAGCCGAGGCGCCGGCCATCGCCCGTGACGATCTGCCGATGCTCACGGTCGACGCTTAGCACGCGAACGCCCAGCATGATTTCTATTGAACTGTCCTTGTAAAACGCCTCATGCTGAAACGTTAGATGTTCCGCTTCGCACTGCCCGCTTTGAAACGCCTTGGACAGCGGCGGGCGCTGATACGGCAAATCCGGCTCATCGCCGATCAGCACGACCCGTTCCGTATAACCGGCATCGCGAAGCGAAGCCGCCAGCTGATACCCGGCCTGTCCAGCGCCGATGATCACAATTCCTGCATCCATCATCTGATGACCTTTTAGAACGAAGAGCATCGCCAGCACGATTACCTCATGCTGGAACCACGCCTGCCTGACGCGTTACTCGTCGTACGTGATCACCAAAGCGGGACACAGGCGTGCGGCTTCGCGCACCGCAGCGTGCAGTTCAGGCGGCGGGCTTTCCTGAAGCAGGATGACGAGACCGTCGTCTTCGTTCTGACTGAAGACCTGCGGCGCCGCGACGACACACAGCCCGGCACCGATGCACTTCGTTGCGTCTACCTTGATTTTCATGACTATCTCCTGACCACTTGTCTTGCACCAGCGCGAAACGCTGGCGCTTTTGCTCACCACACCACCGGCAACGCGTCCACGCCATAGACGAAGGCATCGTATCGAAACTTGATTTCTTCGAGCGGAACCGCGAGCCGCAACTTCGGCAGCCGTTGGAACAGCGAAGTGAACACGATCTGAAGCTCGGCACGCGCAAGCGGTTGCCCGAGACACTGATGCACGCCGTAGCTGAACGCTACGTGATGCAGTGCGTCACGATGGATATCGAACGCGTCGGGGTTGGGAAAGGCCTGCGGATCGCGGTTGGCCGCCGTGATCATCGCGAGCACGCCTTCGCCCTTCCTGATCAGCGTGCCGCCCACGGTCACATCTTCGAGCGCGACGCGCGGCCCGTTGTAATGCACAATCGTATGGAAGCGAAGCATCTCCTCGACCGTATTGCGCACAAGCGATGGATCGGCAACCAGCGCGTCCTTCTGCTCAGGATTCAGCAGAAGCGACAGCGTACCTAGCGCGATCATGTTCGCGGTGGTCTCGTGGCCGCCCATCAACAGCAGTTCGATCGTCGCGAGTGCTTCTTCGCGCGTCATGTGACCGGGCACGACCTGACTCGTCACGAGACGGCTGATGAGGTCGCTGCGGTTGCCGGGATGCTGCATCTTCTCAGTGATCAGGCGGTCCAGATACTCGCGCATTTCGGCACCCGCACGCACCGGTACTTCCGGGTCGGCTGTCAGGTCGAGCTTGGCCTTGCTGCGTTCCTGGAAGAAATCGCGGTCCTCATAAGGCACCCCGAGGATGCGTGAGATGACTGTCGTGGGCACGGCAAGCGCGAAGTCTTCGAACAGGTCCGCGGGCGCCCCCTTCTCGACCAGCTCGTCGAGTAATGTATCGACCGTCTGCTGCAACTCAGGCCGCATAGCCTCGATGTGATGCACCATGAACTCTTTCGTGAGCATACGGCGATAACGCGTGTGCTCAGGCGGGTCCATGCGGATGATCGTCGCCGGGTTCTCGCTTTTCAGCAGCGCGGCGCGGGCCGGCGCAATGAACGGGTATCCCGGTGTCGACGGCGACGTGGAGAAGCGGTTGTCGCCGAGAATCGCGCGGACGTCGTCATAGCGCGTGGCGATCCACGCTTGCGATCCGTCAGGCATCGACACTTTGGACAGCCCCGGCTGTTGACGGATTTCGCTGTATTCCGGTGGCGGCGCAAACGGGCAGCGGCGCATCGGAAACGCTGGCGCGGACGCCTTGAGTTCTTCCATCGGGAGTCTCCTTCAATAGATGATTTTTTCGGCCCGCATGCGCTCGATCGCGCCGTCATCCAGACCGAGCCGCTCACGCAGTACCCGATCGGTATGCTCGCCAAGCAGTGGCGGCGCCTTCGGGGTAGCCAATGAACTCTCTTTCCATTTGAGCGGTGAATTCACGAGATTGATGCGGCCTGCTGTCGGATGGTCGATTTCGCACACCATCTCGCGCGCCTTCGATTCGTCCGAGGTCAGCGCTTCAAGCACGTTCTGCACGAGCCCTGCGGGTACACCTGCTGCTCGGAATAGCGGCAGCCATTCGAGCTTCGAACGCGTGCGAAGCCGGGCGCTCATGATTTCATCCAGTTCGTCGCGGTTCGCGCGCCGCGCGTCGTTGTCGGTGAAACGCGGATCCGCGGCTAGTTCGGGCAAACCCAGTACGTCGGTACAGAAGCGCGCAAATTGCGGATCGCTGCCGACATGAAACATCAGCGGTCCGTCGGCGGCGTGATACAGGCCTTGCGGAATGATGTCGGCATGACTGTTGCCGAAGCGGCCAGGCGGTTTCTTGAGGAGCAGCGCGTTTGCCGCCACCGAAACGTGATTCGCGAGCGTACAGTCGAACAGCGCGATATCGATCGCTTCGCCGTGACCATTGCGCAACCGGCGCACCAGGGCAGCGAGAATCGCCTGGGTAGCGTACATGCCGGCTGTGATGTCACATATCGGCACACCCGCTTTCGACGCCTCACCATCGGGCTCGCCTGTGATCGACATCAGGCCGCTTTCCGCCTGAATCACCGAGTCGTACCCGGGCCGTGCGGCGCTCGGTCCCGTGCGCCCGTACCCGCTGACCGAACAGTAGATCAGTTTCGGATTTTCGGCTTTCAGCGCCTCATAGCCGAGCCCGTAGCGTTCGAGCGTGCCGAGCAGATAGTTCTCGACCAGGATGTCGCTTTCACGGGCGAGCGCCTTGATCAGATTCGCGCCTTCGGGCTTCGAGAAGTCGATGGCGATCGACTGCTTGCTACGGTTGATTGCGAGATAGTAGGTTCGTTCGCCGCCCTGGATCGCCGTACCCCAATGACGCGTCTGGTCGCCGCCGTTCGGGTGCTCGACCTTGACGACTTCAGCACCCAGATCGGCGAGCATCATTGCGCAGAACGGCGCCGCGAGCACCCGCGAAAGATCGAGAACGCGCACGCCTTGTAACGGAGGAGCGTGGCGGCCCAGTTCGGGAAGCGAGCCGGCCGATGGCGCGGACAGAGCTTCGCTCATCATGACTGTCATCGCGCGGCTCCCAGCGGAGCGGCCGATTCGCTCTGCGGTTGCGTGCCGTCCACACGAGCGAGCCCGAACTCGCGCAAGACTTCATCGGTATGCTGACCGATCGTTGGAGGCGGACGCCGGATCGAAGTCGGGGTGTCCGAGAGCCGGATGGGATTCGCGACCACCTTGAACTTGCCGGCCGTCGGATGATCAAGTTCGACGACCAGGTCTTTCTGCACGCGCGGATCTTCAAACACCTCCTCAAAGTTCAGAACCGGCGAGAACATCGCCTGCGCAGCCAGCAGCTTTTCGTTCCAGTGCGCGAGCGTCTGCTTTGAAAACGCAGCGGAAAGCCCTGCGTCAACGATGTCACGGTGCGCAAGGCGGCCGTCCTTGGTCTTCAAGCGGTCGTCAGCGAGTAGTTCGTCCGCGCCCACGGCGGCCGCGAGCACGCGCCAGAATTTGTCGGTGTGCGCGATCACCATGATGTGGCGACCGTCCGACGTCGGATAGGTGTTGTAAGGCACGATCTGCCAGTGGGCGTTGCCGATGCGCCCCGGTGTTTCGCCCGTAGCAAAGTAATACGCGTCGCGCGGAATCATGCTAAAGATGGTCGCATCGAGCATCGACAAATCGATGCGTTGACCACGACCCGTCTTGTTCCGTGCTTCGATCGCGGCGAACACGCCGATCGTCGACAGCAGCGGCGTAATCAGATCCGCATACGGCATGCCGGTTTTCAGCGGGCCAGTGCGTTCGTCGCCAGTCAACTGCATGATGCCTGACATCGCCTGTACGACCGGATCCATGCCCGGACGTATGCTGTCGGCGCCCGTGCGCCCGAATGCCGAGGTCGAACAGTAAATGAGCCGCGGATTCGCGGCTGCGAGCCGTTCATAGCTGATGCCGAGTTTTTCGGCAACACCCGGACGAAAGTTTTCGACCACGATGTCCACCTTGGCAGCCATCTGCTGCGCGAGGTGCTGCCCTTCTTCGGTTGTCAGGTCGATCACCACGCTGCGCTTGTTGCGATTCAGCGTGAGGAAATAGACCGCATCGTCACCGAGGAAAGTCTCGCCCGTCAGCCTCATGGTGTCGCCCACCGGGGGCTCCACCTTAATCACGTCGGCACCGAAATCGGCAAGCAACATCGTACCGAACGGACCATTCATCATTTGCGTAAAGTCGAGGACCTTCAGGCCCTCAAGTGCGCTGCTCATCTCCGCTCCTCCTGGATTTGCGTACTGTGTCCCGTGATGCCAGCCAGGTCCTTCCGAATCAATCTTTGCAATTTCATTGGATGAACCTTTGGACCAATACTGCTACTTCACGATCGCGCTGTCAAGAACCAGCGCCGCGCTGCCGGGGGCTAACGCCCGCACGTCAGCAGTTGGCGCCATTTAGTTCATGAACAGACACGCGGCCATGGACGGGCGACTCTTCGGCGGCGGAAATACACACCACGACCCGTCGCTGTGACGGAAAAAGAGGACGGAGAACACGCCGGCCGGACGGCACACCTCAACCCGAACGCAGCCTTTCAATCTGTCGTCCCCGTGCCAAAGACGGACCACGCGGGCTGGCGTCGCGGGGGTCGGCGCGAGCCATTTGTCGACGACCCGATGCAATGACCTCGTACTGCTGTTCATTTCGAACTCCCTGGGCGAAACAACGCGCTGACCGCCAACGAGGACGTCTAAGGCCACTGTCATCGTTGATTAATTGGTCCGTTGACCAAATACTAGTGGTCAGTTGACCAATCATCAAGCGAACGACGATAAGCACTTTCCCTTATAAATTTGAGCTTTTTGCTTACAAACCGGTGTCAATCGGACGCCCCACTGCGGCGCTAATCCGTCTATAATTTGTCAACTGACTAAGATTTAGTTAGTTCGAAGCCATACAGATGGAACGCCGATTAAATGAAACATCTGACCATTGAACTGAGCGACGTCGAGGAAAAGGACGCGAGAAGCCCGTTACGCGGCAAGCGGGAAACTCGTGTGCCTGAGATCCTCGAGGCCGCTATTCGCGTGTTTGCCGCCGAGGGCAATTCGGGATTTACGCAGCGCCGGGTCGCGGCAGCGGCCGACGTTCGCCTTGCGACCTTGCAGCACTATTTCGGAAGCAGGGATTCGCTGCTCCAGGCAACCATCGAAGAGATGGCCAAGCGGTACCTGAATCGCTTTCGGCAGCTAGCAGCAGATTCGTCCCGCACTCCCGAGGCTCGTCTCGAAGCACTGCTGAGTGAAACGTTCAACGCGTTGACGCGTCCTGATAACGTCATCAGCCCGTTCGCGCTCGAATGCTGGTGTCTCGCGGAGCATCATCCGGAAGTGCGGGAACGCATGGTCGAAGTCAGCGGCGAGTTTCAGGCGCTGTTTAGCGAGCTGGTCACGCAAATGAACCCTTCACTGGGAGTTGAAGAGTGCAGAATCCGCGGCGCCCTTATTTATTCTCATTGGCAGGGCCTCATTGTTTTCCTGCGCCGCGCGGGCCATAACGCACCGGACCCCGTTGCATTTCGCAAGGCCACGCAAGTCGTGTGGAGTGCGCTGAGCAAGACCGCTTAGCTGCCGCACGTGAAATTGCAGCCAAATGGGGACGTGGGCGGCCTTAAACTCGCGGAGATTTCTGGCTGCCAATGTGAAAAGCAGTACGGTCTGGCTTACGCGTGCGTAATACCCAGCGCGTGAATTTCAAGGCTGCTCCCCGAGCGTCCGGCCTTCTAGCCGGGTCGTAGGGCTTACAAGTCGAGCCAGGAAGTCGAAAGCACTCCGTGCTCCCTGCAAGTTTTCCTGATCGACGATAACCCGCATTCCATTACTGTCTCTCCCGGTTACCGCATTTCCGGCCGAGCGGGAGGACGGGCAGCCCCATCATGCCGCCGAACAGGGACGCCCCAAAATGGGTGGGCGCAGGGGCGTCAGTCTGCAAAATCCGCAATCTCGAAGATCGGTCAAGGGTCACCCCTTTCGCCCCGACGGACCGCCATCCAATGACCCGCGCCTGGCCTAATCCGTCCCATCCAACAAGCCATTACTGGCAAACCGCCTTTCGACATCAAACCCGCCATCCCCTACGCCGCATACAAAAATTTATCGGCCCAAAAAAATGTGAATAGCGGTAGCTTTTTGTCCCGGAAATACTGGCTTCAACTCAAGCCGATGCCGGTTCCTCTCTGTTGAGAATCGCTCCTGTGCTTGCCATCAAACCGTCGCCTTCTCCCGGAATTTCGATGAGCAATGTCACCCTGCAATCAGCCGCTACGTCCCTCGACGTTCGCCATAGTCCGGCAGGTTCTCAGCTACGCACAATCGCAGCATGTTCAATCGGCAACGCGCTTGAAATGTACGATTTCACGGTCTACAGCTTCTTCGCCATGTTGATAGGCAAGCTGTTCTTCCCTGTCAATAACGCGTACACCTCCCTGCTGATCGAATTGCCTTTCACCGGGTAGATGTTCACGTGGTCGCCCAGCATCGCCGCGAAATCGCGGCTCTTCACACCCGGATCCGTTCGAACGTGAACGGCTCCGGATCGCTAGCGAGATCGACCATCAGCGATAAGCGTCCGTCGGCGGGTTGTTCGATCGACGTGATCTCCGCGTCGTAATGAAACTGCACGCCGTGCCGTTCGCAAGCTTGCGCCAGTCCGCGCGTGAACTTGTGGATGTCGCCGGTCGAATCGGACGGCATAAAGGCTTTGCCATCGGGCGATGGCTGTGATAACCCGCGTTGTCCGTCGCCCACACGCACGATCTACTTGGTTCGGAGCGCGGCTACAGGCCGTAGCGGCGATAACGGGTGTTATCGCCGCTACGCGGGCGGCACTTAGTCCGATGGCCAAGATGACGCGCTAGCCGATTTTTTTGGAAGCATCAGTCGCCCGCACTTCATCTCGCGTCAGCTTCGGCATTTCGGGCAGGCAGCCGATAGACCGTGATCGCCGCCCGCAGCAAGTCGAGATCAGGCGCTGCGCAATCAGCGGCCGGAACCACAGCCCCACGCCGTGCGCCGGCGCGGCCGCTGCGAGCTGCGCGGCCTGCTCGACCATGCGCAGCGACACGGCGGTCAGCTTCGCGCTGCCGTGCTTGCGGATGGAGGTTTTCAGATGGTCGGCAAGCACGTGCGAGCCGTTGACCAGCGCGAGCCGCACCAGCTCGTCGCGCATCGTGCCCAGGTAGTGCGCCATCGCCTCGGGCGTCGCCGCGTGCGGAGCGCGCTCGGGATCCCCGGTGTCGTAATGGAGGCGCGCGATCGTCGCCGGCTCGATGCGCTGCACGAACGCGCGCAGCGCCGCGAAGTCGGTGCGCGTATAGCGGCGCAACGGTCAGGGTCTGCGGCTGGTTGGCCATCACTCGCCTCCGGCCGGCGTGTCGGCGTAACGGGGCGACGAGAGCTGCGCACGCAGCCAGCCGTCGTCCCGCAGCGCGTCCGAAAGCCGGCGGGTCACGGGCTGCCACTGGCGGCCGAACGCCCGCCGGTCAGTCGGGTCGCGGAACTGCCCGATCCGCTCGAGCAGACTTATGGGCGGGGCGAACGCCTTCAGTCGCACGCCGTCGAAATCGAAGAAGCGTGCCGCGCGGCGATCGACCACGCGAATATAGGCCCCGGTCCCGTGCTCGGAGATATCGACGCACGCGCCGCGATCGACCACCCTGACAACGAGTTCCACCGCTTCCGGATGGAGGTCGTGCAGCCTGCGTCGACCTTGCGTAGCACTGCCTCGCTCCCGCTGCGCGTCGCCTCGTCCCCTTTTTTGACCGCCAGCCAGCAGACGGCCGCCACCAGACGATGCGTGCCGTGGCTACAGCGCAGCGCACCGCCGGCCGCCTGAAAACGCAGACTTCCGAGCGCATCGTCCGCGGGAAACTCCGAGATGCCGATTGCCGACTCCATCCAGTCAATGGCTGACTGTTCCCAGCCGACGCCGTGCACGCCGTCCAGCAGCGCGCGCCACGAATGCGCGTCAGGCGCGAAATTCTTGTGAGACAGCGCCACGATGGCCCGCAACGGGACATCGAGAAACAGGCGGCGTTGTACGCCGGCGCACAACGCGTTCACAGCCCGGACCTCCCGGCGATGGAAGACGTGCAGATCGGGCACCGGATCGGCGGACGCGCCGACCGCTGCCTTGATCCGCTGCATGGTGCGCGCCTCGAGCATCCGGACGGCCGGCTCGTGACCGTAGGTCAGCGAGAGGGTCGCCAGGGAGGGGTTGTCGGACATGGGCGCTGGCCGGGCGTCAGCCGATCAGGTGCAGGCCGCGCGCGCCGTTGCGCACCGCGTCGGTCACGAGGCGCCGGTCGAAACTCGCGAGCTGCCCGCCGTGTGCGCAGGCGAGTGCGAGCAGGTAGCTGTCGGTGACCTGCCCAGCCGACAACAGCCGGCTCGCATCGATCCACGCCGGATCGACGAGGCTCAGGTCGTCGGGCCAGAACACGTGCCCGGGCCGCTGCCGCAGTTGCGCGACGAGCGGCGCGACCGCCGCCGGCGAGCCGGGCGTATTCGGATAGCGGGCGTGGCCGACGATGCGCAGCACGCCGTTTTCAGTGAGGGGACAGGTGGCCCACGCGCCCTGGCCGTGGGCGGCGAACCAGTCGTGCGCGGTGTCGTGCTGCACGTGGGCCGGGTCGAGCAGCGCGATCAGCACGTTGACGTCAAGCAGATAGGTCACCGCCATCAGGGCAGCTCGTCGCGCAGCTGGTTGACGAGCTCGGGGGTCACGGCGGCGGCGCCCGGCTGGCGCGCGAGCAGCGGCAGGCCGTTGCGGGTCGCCGGCGCGGCGGCGGCCGGGCCGCGGCGCAGCGCCTGGCGGGCCAGTTCCGACAGCACCTCGCCGGCGCTGCGGTGTTCGCGCATCGCGCGTTCGCGCACGGCGGCCAGCACGTCGTCGTCGATTGCAAGGGTGGTACGCATGATGTTCTCCTGTTCGATGCGCGCATCACGCATCAATCACCACGCATCATATACCCTTGCTGACGGGACATCAAGCCGACGTCTGGCGCCTGCCCTTGCGTCAGGCGGGCGCGTCAGGATCTGCGGCGGGTTAGTTCACCTGCCAGCATCAGGGCGCGGTAAATAGCGCCACGCAATAGGCTAACAAAGGTGAAATCATTGAAATGGCCCATCCATAGTCTTATACCCCTGTTATTCAACTAAGCTATTAATGCTTTTTTCGTAATCGCGCACCATTTACGCGTCGCGAAAACACATCGTAGTCATGCGGCTGTAGGGCCGTACACGCCCGGGAAGTATTTCATACACTCAACTTTGCCGCGAGAACCGCATTTGGCATCAAGAATGTTGCAATATCCGAAATCACACCGGCCAAATCGCCTGGGTCAAAAGCGACATCACCAATAAACGCACGCCATTGTTGCTGTTTTTGCTCATCCGCAGCGAAGGCCTGCGTCAGCGCATCCGGCAGTTCGGTGGGAACCTCGGTTGCTCGACGGGCAAAGGTCGCCGCAATCGCCCGCGCCAACCGATCTCCTTCGAACGCAAAGGATCGGCTAATAATCCAAATATCGTAGAAGTCTTTCAGCCGGGTGTTCGCGCGCCCCAACGCCACCATCGCCTGAAACTTCTCCGCTATGACGGTTTCCCGGGCGTAGGCGCGCAATCGCGGCGCAGGAAAATCCAGCAGGGTTGGGTAGTCCAAAACCTCGACACCGGGCTCCACCGCATCGCCAAATCCAACGTCGATCGTCAACCCGATCCGGGCACCGCTTATGGACGCGGTAGATCGCAATCTGAGACCGCCATATTCTGTCTCCTCGCGAATACGATCAACCCCGAGCGAGTCAGCGTCGAACGTCACGCCGTCGTTGAATTCTTCACGTAGAATTTCGCGAAACGTAGTTAGTACCTGGTCCGGATTTGAATCACCGAAGCCAAGCAGGTCAAGATCGCGCGTACCACGATGCGGGTCGTCAAACCAGCTTATCAAGAGCATGCCGCCCTTCAGCACGAAGCGGTCAGCATGACGCGATTGGCTCAGCCTGAACAAAAACCTCTCCAAAGCAAAACGCGTCAATACCAAGTCGAAACTCTGGCCGTTCGACTTCGAAAGCAGAAGTAATTTTGCGCGGACTGAGGCACCGACGTTTTTAATTTCCTTAGCCATTCGCAGTCAGTGCCTCCAGATAGGGGCGAATGACGGTAGCAACGCCGCCACATTCAGCCTCGCGGGCGATCATTCCGGGAGTCGCCTTACGTTGTTGAAGCGCCTCCTGAAGCCCTTCGATCGCAACCGAAAGTCCGATCTTGGTTCGGTGCCGGAAGCAGTCCGCGATGGTTTTGGCTACACCAAATACCTTTACAGGCACGCCTTCGACAATATGAATCTCAACGCCTTCGGTGAGTAGGGCCTCGGTGAATCGGACAACCCGCAGTGGAATACCGGCATTTATGGGAGCCCAGTCCTTCTGGCCAATAGCCATCCAGACCTTGCTAGGAAGGCGATCCGTGAGCCCATGAAATGCGAGCGCTGAGACGAGACACACGACCCCCTTTGGCAGGCGCTTGGCTACCTCCGCCAGCGTGTGATTGGCGTCAAGCGGGGCGTCGGAAAGCTGATAGAGCCCGCGGTCAAGCCGAATCACCTCTCCTGCTCGTTCCATGCGGCTCACAGTAGCTGCAGTCACGCCAGCGGCCCGAAATTCGGCAAGACGTACGATTCCGCGAGCCTTCAGCAAGGCATGGGCGATATGGCGTTGAGAAAGGGCTGGGGACATTGATACAAAAGCTCGGAATATATGAGTTATACACCAAGGATTTGTATCATACTCGAATATACGCCAGTTTGCCGTAACAGCTCAGGGTGCTCTTGGGAGTCAATGATAACAAACAGCCCGCAGCGGCCCTACCCAAGCGTGGATGCCTCTCGCCGCGAGGACTGAACTAGGACGGTGATTCGGTCGAAGTCGTGCTGGCACGCCAGCTGCCGCATTGAGGTCGCAAGCGCTCGGACGGCCCCGCATGCGCGGGGCCGTTTTTTTGCCATTCCACCGAGTCTTAATCGCTTTAGGGTCATTCGTCGAGACGTGGTATCAGCGATGGTGGGATGAATCGCATCGACCATACGGCGGGAATGGGCCCATGCGACTGCCCATGCACCACGCAGCCGCCGCACGTGCGCATCCGGCTACGTTGCCGGCGATGGCTAGATCCTATGAGCAGGGGTCGTCGACGAACTGATACGTAAAATCAGCGTGTCGAGTTCTGTTCAAAGGGAGAGCATCATGCGCACGGATCAGAGGTTCACGACGGGTGGTGAGGAACCGGTGCTGGCGGTATCACTCGAGCTGGCTGCGGCGAAGTGGAAGGTCGCGCTGCACGACGGCCGGCGCGAGCAGCCGGCCGTGCATACGGTCGCGCAGCCGCAGGCCGCGGCGCGCCTGCAGGCGGTGCTGGAACTGATCGAGGCGCACAAGGAGAAGTGGTCGCTGCCGGCGGGCGTACGCACGGTCGTGAGCTACGAAGCCGGCCAGGACGCGTTCTGGATCTGTCGCGCGCTGCAGGCACGCGGCATTGAATGTTATGTCGTCGATCCGGCGAGCATTCCGGTGGAGCGCCACAAGCGGCGCGCGAAGACCGACCGGCTCGATGTCATCAAGCTGGTCATCAACCTGCGTGCGTGGCTGCGCGGCGAGCGGGACCGTATGCACGTGGTTCACGTGCCGTCACCGCAGGACGAAGCGTCGCGCCAGTTGATGCGCGATCGCGGGGAACTGCAGAAAGAAGTCCTGCAGCATCGCGACCGGATGCGCAAACTGCTGGCCACGCTCGGCTGCTGGGATGAGGTCGATCACAAGCACTTCGCCGGCCGGCTCGCCCTCGACGAGGTGAAGTGCCACGACGGTGCGCCGCTGCCCCCCGAGCTGCGCGAGCGGTTGCTGCGCGAGTGGGAACGGCTGGCTCTGGCGGAGCAGCAACTGGTGACACTCGAGAAGACGCGGCAGGCCAGCGTGCCGGCGCCCGCGCGCAGGCGAAGCGATGACCTGGCGCGCCTGAAGGGGATTGGCGAAGTAGGCGCCTCGCGCCTGGCGCTCGAACTGTTCTGGAGGGAGTTCAGCAACCGGCGCCAGGTGGGTGCGTGCGTCGGGCTGGTGCCGCAGCCCTACGACAGCGGAGAGAGCCACGTCGACCAGGGGATCAGCAAACAGGGCAACCGGCGAGTGCGCGCGTTACTGGTCGAGATGGCGTGGACCTGGCTGCGCTACCAGCCCGGCAGTGCACTGACGCAGTGGTTCAACCAGCGCACCCAAGGCACGGGACCGAACCGCCGGGCGCGACGCATTGCGATCGTCGCGGTGGCGCGGCGACTTGCAATTGCCCTGTGGCGCTATCTGAAGGACGGCGTGATTCCCGAAGGGGCACAGCTCAAGTCAGCTTAAGCACCCTAAGGCCTGGCAGGAAGGGGGGGTAAGGTTGGTCAGGCAGTACGTAGCAGAGGTCTGGAGTGAACATGCCCGTGCAGACTCCGGGTTGCTAATGCAACCGCTTCTCTAGATGGGGCATGCTCCCGGTGATGATGATGTCGGCGCAACGCGCATGCAGGATGAGGCCGGCCACGCGCCGGCGGATAGAAGGTGATCGGACGTCAAGTCTGACGCGCGCGATGATCGGCTTCAGACCTGGACACAAAATGCGCTTGCATGGTGGGCGAGCGCAATAACTCGCGCCCGCCACCCTACGCCAGCGTATCGCGCCTTCGCAGCGTCAAGGGGGGCGCTGCGCCAGGCTTCGCCTGCCCTTGACCCCGCTATGGCGCTTCCGCGCGGAGGCGCCAGAAGGACCCGGACGATGATTCGAGACCAAGTCACTTTATGAAAGGCCTTGACAACTTCCTGTTCATAGAAGGAGTCTGCGCGGCAGAAGCCGCGCGGTCATCCGATTGCCTGTTGTAAACGTTGTAGGCAGATGACGACGAGCTATCTTCCCTACGATCCACAACAGCAGTTCCTGCTGCCCCATGCGTTGCAAGATTGGCTGCCTGAAGGCCACCTTGCTTACTTCATCAGCGATACGGTCGACTCGCTCGACCTGTCCGCCTTCCATGCCCGGTATGTCGGCGGCGGTGCGCGCAACCACCCCTTTCATCCGGCCATGATGGTCAAGGTGCTCGTTTATGGCTACGCGACCGGTGTGTTTTCCTCGCGCAAGCTGGCCAGGAAGCTGCATGAGGATGTCGCGTTCCGGGTCCTGGCGGCGGGCAACTATCCGGCGCACCGGACGCTGTGCGACTTCCGCGCCTTTCACCTCAAAGAACTGTCTGACCTGTTCGTGCAAGTGGTGAAACTGGCTAGGGAGTGCGGCCTGGTTAAGCTCGGCACGGTCGCGGTCGACGGCACCAGGATCAAGGCCAACGCATCGCGCCATAAGGCGATGAGCTACGAGCGGATGAAGAAGGTCGAGCTTGAGCTGAAAGAGCAGATCGATGCTCTGCTGGCAAAAGCGAAGGCGGCCGACGCCGCCGGGAAAAATGAGCCGGAGCTGGATATCCCGGCCGAGATCACGCGACGCGAGGACCGCCTGGTGGTGATTCGCGCTGCACGCGCACGCCTGGAAGAGCGCCAGCGTCAGACTGATATCGCGCGCGGTCGCAGTGACGACGATGGGCCGCCGGATGCCGACGGGGAGCCGAAAAAGAAGTCGCGCTTTAAGTACAGGTTCGGCGAGCCGAAGCCCGACGCGCAGGATAATTTCACCGATCCGGAAAGCCGGATCATGAAGCATGCTGGCGGCGGCTTTGACTATTCCTACAATGCGCAAGCTGCGGTCGACGAGGCTGCCCACATCATCGTCGCGGCCGAACTGTGCAACAGTGCCGCCGACAGCGGCCAATTGCCAACCGTTCTTGCTGCCGTGCTGCGCGACGCCGGTGCCGATCCCAGGCAAGTCCTTGCCGACGCTGGCTACCGGTCGGAAGCGACGTTCGAACAATTGCGCGAGCATCCGGCCGAGCTGATCGTGGCGCTCGGACGCGAGGGCAAAAAGGACGTGAAGATCGATGCCAGCAAGCGGCCGCTCTGCGCCGCGATGGCTGAAAAATTCACGTCTGCCGAAACACAGGCCGCGTATCGCAAACGCAAATGGCTATCTGAGCCGCCAAACGCCTGGGTAAAGAGCGTGCTCGGATTCCGCCAATTCAGCATGCGCGGACTGGCCAAGGCCCAGGCCGAGTGGAAGCTCGTCTGCACGCGCTCTGGCTTCCGGATAGCGGCTTGCCTGGTTGATGCTCGCGGTCAAACCGTGCGGAGCATCGGCAAGCAATCCGGTGATGGCCGATGCAACCAGCCTGAAGGCGCTGAGATAGTCCTGCCGCTTGTCTCGATGAAGCGCCGCCTGGGCGAAGGCTTTCACAAGCCCGTGGCCTGCCGGTGCCTGATGGCCGGCCAGCTTGTTTGCCGCCTCCCGACCGGGCACAACACCGCCGAGCGCTCGATCTTGAGGTCGGCAGCAAGCACCGCCGCTTGAAAACCCGTGATCAGCTTCTCGCGGTGGTCCGTTTTGTACGCGATAAAAAAAGCCCCGTGCCGCGTGTGGGGTGCCGTCCGTTCCCCGACATCGCCTCGACCGGATAAGCGGTTAGCCAACGACAGGATGGACGGCACGGACCGATAATTTCGCGTCAGACCATAGCCCATGACCCCAGCACGCTTACCGTAATTCGCTAGGAACCGCCCGTTTGCGCCGGCAAACTCGTAGATCCCCTGATTCGGATCACCTATCAACGAAACCTGTACCCCGGCGCCGATGAGCTGCTCAAGAATGACCTGGTGCAGTGTGCCGATATCCTGTGCCTCATCGATCAGAATGTGCGGATAGCGGCGCGCAAGAGCGCGCAAAATGACAGGCTGGTCCTGCAAGGTCCGATAACACCAATAGCGCCCCAGTTATGCGTGTAGGCACCGGTGCGGCCCAGTCGTCGAACGATCTCGCTGGCATAGTAGGTGTCCAGTTCGACGATCTGATCGTTGTTCGCGTAGTAGAAGTAGATATCCGCGCCGCGGGCACCGACCTGCATCTGGGTGATGTTGAGCGGATAGGTTCCGTTCCAGAAGTTATAACCGCCCAGAAACGACTCCGCGCCGGTCACAAGGTACGCCGCCTGTCCGGCTCCCATGGTTCGGAACGCATGGGGATGAAGCACATTGCGGGTGATGAAGCCATCGAGCGTGTCGATCTCCACACGATGGCCGCCGGCACCGACGCCCATCTCCCGGGCAAGGGTCTGATAGCTCTGGTTGAATGTGTCCACGGCGGTTCTGGTGCAAACAACCGGTGAAACCGAGACGTCTCCAATACATAAGGATACCTTATTTATTAAATAGGACAGCATTCCAGACGGCGGGTGCAGTAGTATCCTTGAGCCCGAGAGTGCGGAGATTGAACTGACCCTTGCGGATACGGTGCATCAACTCGATGCCTGAAATCGTGGTCTTCGCACACCTGAATCGTTTGAATCCGAGCATCACTTTCGTTCTGGACTTGATGTTTCGATGATCCTGTTCGATCACGTTATTCAGATACTTCGAGGAGCGCACTTGCGTTCCCTCAGGCAGCAGAGCGTCAGCGATCATCTCGCGCACGGCCCGGTGCGAGGCGGCATACCCATCGAGCGTGATCGTCTCCGGTGGCTGGCCCTGATGTTTGATGGCCTTGCTGAAAAAGGCCGTGGCCGCGCTCACATCGCGTTTTGCCCTGAGCATGAAGTCCACTGTCTGGCCGACCCGATCTACCGCCCGGTAGAGATAGACCCACTTGCCACGAATCTTCAGATAGGTCTCGTCAACACGCCATGACCGGCCAGTGGGTATGCCAAACCGGTTCCAGCGCTTGACGAACTCCGGCGTAAAGCGCTTTACCCAACGCATGATCGTGGTGTGTGCCAGCGACAATCCCCGCTCGGCCATCATCTCGACCAGATCGCGCAGGCTGAGCTTGTAGCGAAGATACCAGCGCACACACAGAACAATGATCTCCCGATCAAAATGCCGGCCATCGAACAACCCGTCCAGACCCTTCCTCTTGCTCATCGCCGCCCACCAGATTGATTGGATCGCTACTTTAACCGGTCCAATGAGCCTATTTGCACCAGAACCCAAAAACGCTGGCGTGGCGGACAATTGGGCTTTCCGTGTTCCGCGTAGAGGACACGAGCAGGTTAGGTTCTGCCTATTCGCCGACAGTCACAATGTCCGTGCCCCGAGTGTCAAGCGGGACATCCGACTGCATGCCTTTTTGGCCCAAGCCTGACAGCGCCTTTGGCTTGCTTACGATGACGACGTTTATCAGCAGTTCGCATATGCTAACTGTGCTGCTCAACCTAGCACCCCATCCGCCTTGGCTCTGGCAGAAAACCGCACTTCCTCGCGGGCGTACCGCCGTTCATGGAACGGGTTACATTGTTCCGGTGGCTTCACACCGAGTCGTCACCAACCCCGCATGCACCGGTAGGTTACGATTGACGGAACAATCGGTTTCTCTTCTGGGCGAACCCAGATGAAACAATCCTCTACGCGACTTCACGTCGCACTAACACAGTGGTACTTCTATGGGGTCGATCGCTTCTCTGACGCAAGTCGTATCAGCAAGCTTGAATGATGAAACGACAATCTTTAGTCCGGATGCCTGGTCCTCGAGCGATTGGGCCGCTGCTGCCACCTGCTCGACCAGCGCCGCATTCTGCTGCGTCACCAGGTCCATCTGATTGACGGCCTGGTTGACCTGTTCTATGCCACGACTTTGCTCTTCCGACGCACCGGCAATTTCATCGACGATTTCGGAAACACGCTTGATAGCACCTCTAATCTCGCCCATCGCACTGCTAACTTCGACGGCCTGTTGCGAGCCATCCTGAATAGTGGCTACAGAGAAGGCAATCAGGTCCTTGATTTCCCTTGCCGCAGATGCAGATCGCTGAGCCAGACTACGAACCTCACTGGCCACAACCGCAAAGCCTCTCCCTTGTTCGCCAGCTCGAACCGCTTCCACGGCAGCATTGAGCGCCAGGATGTTGGTCTGGAACGCAATTCCTTCAATCACGCCCGTGATCTCAGAAATCTTTTTCGAGCTACCGCTGATTCTCTCAACCGTGGCAACCATGGCTTGAACGATATCGTTTCCTGCACCAGCGATCTCCACTGCATTCGTGGCCAGTGCATTTGCCTGACGCGCATTGTCCGCGTTCTGCTTCACCGTCTCGGTCAATTGAGACATGCTGGATGCCATTTCCTCCAGCGAGGCGGCTTGTTCTTCTGTGCGAGCGGAAAGGTCAAGGTTTCCCGCAGCAATTTCGCGCGTAGATCTGGTAACTGAATCAGTCGACAAATGCACCTCAAACATGGTGTCTTCCATACGGCGCATGAACTTGTCGAACGCGGCGGCTGAGCGACCGAACTCGTCCATGCGCGGACTCGAAGACCGCATTGACAAGTCAAGGGTTGTCGCAATCTCCTCAAACCTCAGAGCCACGCGGTTCAACCCGCCGCATATGACGCGGTGCAGATGGAGACCACAGTAGATCGCGGCGGCACATCCCATTGACGCCACCGCAATAAGACTCGTCAGTGACAGGCGGTATGGCAGAGCCACGTTCGCGTCGAGGCGCCAGAGTGCGACCATCGCCGTCAGTCCGACGACAAACATCAGTGTTACCCAGGTGCCGAACGCAAGCATTAACTTGAGTCTGATCGTGAAGACGAACTTCTGCACATCGTATCCTTTGAGACGGATGGCGCGACCGCGCCAAGAAGAGTGGTGCCAGACGCGTGAGTAACCAAGCTTCGAACCAAATGGGCGCGACACGCCGCCTTGCGAAGCCGCGATACTACCAATCATGCAACGCGCTGATATTCCGCCAAAACGCCCGACACCAACCGGCATGGCGCAGCGTGATTTGACGGCGCCGACACCCCGGGGCGTAGCGGTGAATATAGCGGGTCACGGCGTGTCACGGCCGGGTTCCGGGATTCAGAATGAATGCCGCACGCCCAGCATCACACCAAGCTGTTCTGCGCCTGGCTCGACCGTCCCGCCGGCAGCCACCGACGTACTACCGTTTCGCCCGTTGACCATGTAGCCCATCGATGAATAGACTGATGTATTCTTGCTCAGATAGTAGCTGGCACGCGCAACCAGTTCAGTCGAACTCGTCACGTGTGGCTGGATGTACTTGTCGACCTGCGTGTCAATCACCAGCGACGCAAACGGCACATAGGTGAGTCCCAGGAAATACAGGTTATACAGCGTGCTCGCGACGCCCGCCGACAGGTTTCGGTGAACCCAGCCTCCCCCTGCTTTCAGGCTCGCGAACTTGAAATAGCCATCCACGACAGAGCGACTGTCGGTATAGGCGCTATTGGTCAGCGGTGCAGACGCGCCCTCGTTGCCACGCATCCGGTCATACGACACCGCTGCGCCGAAGTGAGACGAATCGTAGGCAATCAAGCCAGTGTATTGCTTGCAGGCGAGGAAATTGCCCGCCACCTGGCCCGGGCAATTCGTTGCAGCGGGGCCCGCGGGCCCCGCTGCGTCGCGCCCGAAACTGTACGTGGCGCCGACAGTTACGCCCGCAAATTTTCCCATATAACCAATGGCGTTGTCGCTGCGCGCATTGGGCAGATAGTTATCGAAGACGTACAACGAATGAATCGACGGTCCAATAACGTCGGCGCTCAGGAGCGAGTAAGTCGTCATGTTGATCTGCCGCCCCAGCGTCAACGAGCCGTAGGCGGTCTGCAACCCCACGTTCGCCTGCCGCCCGAACTCCCGGCCACCGTAATTGAAGCCACCGGTGCCCGGCGCGAAGCCGTTCTCCAACTTGAAAAACGCCTTGTTGCTGCCCCCGAGATTCTCCACGCCCGTCAATCCCCACTCCGAAGGTACTTCGCCGGTCAGGGTGGGTACGCCGGCGAAACTGCCGCCGCCAGCAGCATGGTTATAGTATTCGACTCCTGTATCGATGATGCCGTATAGCGTGACGCTGCTTTGGCTATATGCCAGGCATGACGCCTGCATGAGCGAGAAGAAAGCGACACCCCTCAACACACTACGCATTTCCATTGACGTCTCCTTTGTTTTAGCGATCTGCGTTTTATAATTTTTGGTGTACTAATCAAACACGTAAACAGCTGTGTATTTTTTTGTGTGGCTGTGTTTGCAACGAGACGGCGCCGCCCGTCTACCTTGTCGCTGCGATAGCCCGAATCGCCGCACGGGGCGCGGGGCGCGGGGTGGGCGATCACCTAGCAAAACGGGTGAGCCGGACCGCGCAGAAGCAATGCGGCACAGACCGAGCTTGCGAGCAGTCAGTTTCTCGCGGTGTCCCCTCTATTCACAGTTGCGGACTGCACACCCCGTCACGGTGCGGGCCGGCCGAACGTCTGCGCCCGGCCTTTGGTAGATCGACTCTCAGGTTCCTTGCAAGTCCGGGCGGCCGATATCGTCTAGGTAGTCATGCGATGCACGGCCGCCGCTAGCGGCCTCAAGGCGAAGCCGCCAGCGTCGGAAGGATATTGGGATGAACTCCCTGCCGCGCTTACCTCACGGACGGTTCCTGTCCAGTCCATGCGGCTTGGAGCAACTTGAGCACGGCCGCCTCGTCAACAGGCAAGGGGTTGTGATCGATATGGTGGCAAGATTCAACCGCAATGGAGGCGATCCTGTCGGCCGGAACGCCTAGTTCGCGCAGCGCGACTGGAGCCCCCAGATCGCGTACGAGTTGCTGCAGCGCCACGGCTGGATGCGCGCCCATCATCGTCCCCATCGTAGCGCATGCCTCTGGTATCGCCGGCGCGTTATACGCCAGCACGTGCGACAGCACGACACAGTTGGACTCGCCGTGGGGCACCTGGAAGCGCCCACCCAGTACGTGACAGATCCGGTGATGCATGCCGATGCCGACCGAATTGACCATCAGGCCGCCAATCGTTGCGCCATAAGCCGCCTCGCTTCGGGCTTCCAGGTCGGTGGGTTCGTTCGCCAGTTTCTTCAACGCACGGTAGAGCATGTCGATGCCGGTCAGCGCGAGCTGGCTGGTCAACGGATTGCTCTTCGGGACATAGAGCGCCTCGATGCAATGCGCGAGCGCGTTCATGCCGGTGGTCGCTGTCTCGTGGATTGGCAAAGATTGCGCGAGCGCCGGATCGACAATGACGGTGTTTGCGAGTGCCCCAGGTTCCCGCCTGGTGCGCTTTTCGCCATCCACGAGCACCCCGAACAGAGACGTCATCTCCGACCCCGAGAGCGTGGTCGGCAATGCGATATGGGGCGCCCCAGTTTCCGCCGCGATATATTTGCCGAGGCCGACGGTCGATCCTCCACCGACGGTCACGAGGACATCACATTCCTGCCGGCGGTACGCGTCGAGTGCTGCAGTCGCTACCTCGATGGGACAGTGCGGCACCGCGCCATCGAACGAGGCGCGAAGCCGTGACGCGAGGACTTCGGCGACTTCGCGGTAGCGGCGGCCGCCGCCCGCCGTGGTGATGAGCAGTGCACGCGACTTTCCCAGTTGATCGAGGCGGCCCGCAAGGTCAGTGACGCGCCCAGCGCCGAACATGACGGTCGGCGAGTGGCATTCGAACTGGAACGGCAGGATCATTGGAGTCGCTCCGTCAGCAGTTCGAGCATGCGGTGGTCTGCTGCGTGGAACGCCTCCTGATTGAACGCCTCCTCACGCAACGAATTGAAGAATCCGTGTTTCGCGCCCTTGTAGGTGTAGACGGTTGCGTTCGGCATGCCGTCCACGACCTTCTCGATAGCGTTGATATGATCCGGGAGTACGTGAGTGTCCGCTTCGCCCACGTGATATTGCAGCGGACATTCGATACTGCGCAACTCCTTCAGATGCTCGTGAACCCGCACTCCGTAGAAAGAAACCGCGGCATCGCAATGAAAGCGCGCGGCGTACTTCAGCGTGAGCAGGCCGCCGATGCAGAACCCGACGACGGCCAGCTTGCCATTGGAGCCGGGCTGGTGACGCGCCCACTCCGCTACAGCGTTACAGTGATCGAGAGCCGTCTCCGGGTTGAATGCCTGGAGCAGCGCGAAACCGCGTTGGCGGTCGGCCTCGCTATAGCCGAGATCGACGCGGCGCTCGAGATGGCCGAAAACGTCTGCGCACACCACCCTGAATCCCTTCTCGGCTAGTTTCGTCGCGCTGTGTCGGATCGCCTGGTTCACGCCGAAAATTTCCTGAAGAAGCAGAACGGTGCCGCGCGGCGCATCGTTCTCGCCTTGGGCGGGGCCGACGCAGAACGCTTCGATGTCTTCTTGTTGGGAAACCGCCTGCCAGCCGGACAGAAATTGTGCTGCGTTCATGCTACCTCCAGTTCAAAAATGGCGTGGTCGTCCTTATGCGCCTGTTTGCGCATAAAGCCGGATTTCTTGAGTGCGAGCTCCCGCTGTTCCTCAATTTCGATCGCCATACGCTGCTCCCAGAACTCCATGAGATTCAGCGCAGATGCGTCGCTCGAGAATGGGACACGCACGCCCAGCGTGTGATCAAGCTCCGTACTCATCTCCTGCTCGTTTGTCGCTCACTCGATATCATACATTGTAATATGTGTCATACGGTATAAGATGAAAGACCGCCTGTCAAGCGTGCGCGGCATGAAGGTTCGGCACGGCAGCCAGGAGAGCACAGGTTGAAGGAAGTGGCGCCGCTGATACCCAGTGCACCAATCCATGCAAGGAAGGCGATGAATGTAGAAATCAAAGCCGAGCAGGACGATCAGGCCGACGACCTGCGTCCCGGCATCCAGTCGGTCGAAATGGGGCGGAAATTGTGACAGCGCTTGCGACCTTTGGAAGTTTCCGTCACTTGCGGCGAAATGCGGCGTGCCCATCGGAAAGGTACGCCGGTCCTGGTGTAGCCTCACGCGAGCGGAACTCGTCGGGCAGGACGCGGCCAGTATCTTTGGACACGTGCGCCGCCTCGGATACATCCGTCGATCTGGATGACTAATCATTTCTCCAGCAGCCCCACCTTTCAGGCACATTGTCTGTCCGGTCGGATGCGCCGGATAGGCCGTACGCTGACGATCCGTTCCCGCTCCAAGCCGTAGATCGCACCATACCTCGAACGGCACAGCGTGCAATAACCCTGTTTTTCTACAATCGACATCGACGCTTGTCCTGTAGAAAGCAAACGGCGGCCTAGACACCCCGGGGAAATGGCACGTTTTGTCCACGGCCGGCGATCGGAAACCGACCTTCCAATGGCAAGGTAATGGACAAAGGGCGATCCCAGGAAACGTAATGGCTGCGCTGGCCACGAGCTTCCAGCCGCCATGCTCGTAATCCGTGCTGGCGAGTGCGAACCGCAAAGCGACGCCGACAAGGGTACTTATCATGAAAAGTGCGTTGAGCCGGTTCTGGCTGACAGGACGCATAGATCTCGCACCACCCGAGTACCACGCACATCTGAGCCGCGAAGCCGAGGACGACGCTGGCGACCACAAGCGCGACCAGACCCCAGGCCGGGTGGATCAGTGCGAGCATGTAACACAGTGCACCGACGACCAGCGCGAACAGTGAGCCCGGTCTGAGACATGCCGAAGTGCCGTGCCAATTTAACCGGCACGCGGTCCAGAACAGGGTGAACGAGGCAAACATCACCGCCGGGCGAGCGAGCGATGGCGCACGACAGGCTGCGTCATGACCAAATCGCCCAGCGAGTCGATCAGGCGTGAAGTACGTCGCCTGATGCGCCGGCTGGCGGCTCGGTATCGTCAGCACGAGAACCATCGTGATAAACGCCGTCAGCACGACCGCCGATCCGCACACGGCGCGCCAGCCGCAGTGACCTGCGATGAGGCTGCAGATCGGTCGTGACAGGACAAGGCCCAACAACAGACCGCTCATAATGTTCCCGACCGCGCCACCACGCGATTCGTGCCGCGCAAGATGCGCGGCGAGGGGAATCAGAATCTGCACGGTCGCCGAGCTGAAGCCGATCAGAAACGAAATCGCGAGAAACGCGCCGGCTTGGCCGTTACGGCAACAACGCAGAGATGGAAGATGGAAACGGCCGCGTTCGTCACTACCAGCTTGCGGTTTTCGAGCAGGTCGCCAAGATGCTCGGCGCGATCAGCTCGGAGACCGGCTGCGCGTAGTAAAGATTGGCGGCAATCACGCCACAGCGGAATGCAAAGAGGGCGATCAGGCCCCGCGTGGGTTTGTCTGCGCCTGGACTACGCGCCCAGGCGAGGTTTCAGATGTCATGATTCGCTCTGCGAAAGTGAATGCGCACAGGCCCCGCCGACCACAAGCTTGCGATGGCAGCGAGGTCAGCATCTTTCCGGGCGGAGTGGGGTCGACCACCGGATCGACGATTGACGGTGATGTCGTCGGCGAATCGAGGGCCATATCGGGTCACTACTGCGCGTGGTACCGCTCTGGCGAGCAGCGACGCGGTGATGCAACGCGTCACCGAACGCACTATCGCGCGAAGAAGGATCCCTGCCAGCGCTCGAAGGACGGCGTCGACGACGCCCTCCTTGTCCAGATCCGCGCTGATTTGAAGACGACGACTGCCGTCGCCCCCCTGCGCCTTGATTACCTACCTGCTTCCAGTTTAGAGATGGTTCCGTCGTCGTTACGCGCCTGTTTTCGCATCAAGCCGAGTTTCTTGAGGGCAGGCTCGTCCGTCACCGAATAGAGCACCGCCTCGCCGCCGGTCGACTCATGCTGATACCACGACCATGGGGGAGCGCAGAAGACATCGTTGGGTTTCCACTCAAAAGTTCTCCCGTTTATTTCGGTTTTCCCGGTACCTTCCAGCACGACGAACACTGAGGAAGAGGTTCGCCTTTGCGGTAGCGTCCGCTCGCCTGCGCGCAGCAACGTGCTTCTATAAGCCATGGTATCCATCACAGGGCCGCCGCTAACCGGGTTTGTGTATTCGACCGTGATCGCGTCGTATGGAGTGCCAGGCAGACTGGACATGGCATCGAGCGCTGCTCGCGTGTCCTTCCATCGATATACGAACATCGGGGAGTGATCACCGCGGCCCCTGCGGTGGTCAACGAAGGTCGGCGTGAGACCCCCGCGCGAGTACAACTGCGTGGAATACCCCGACGGTGCTGCGATCGATTGGATCGTCTTCGGTTGCGTATCTTCGACATAGTCGAATTCGAACATCGTTGCATTGAGTGACTCGACTAGCGGAACGTCGAGAACGTCAACCCAGATGACCGGTTCCGTCCCTTCGTTTCCGTGATCGTGCCAGCAACCGTTAGGCGTTAGCACCAGATCGCCGCGTGACATTTGAATCTTCTCGCCATTCACCACGGTAAACCCTCCGTTGCCTTCCAGCACGAAGCGGCTCGCATTCGGTGTGTGACGATGGACCGGCGCCTGTTCCCCCGGGTTGTAAAGCGAATAGGCAGCAAACAGTGTCTGCGTAATGTAGGGCTTGCCAGACAGCCCGGGATTGGCGAACACCAGAGCCCGCCGCTCGCACTCCTCGATCGGCACGGTCCTGGCGGCCACCGCGAGCCGCGGGCTGATGTCCGACCACTTCCAGTGATGCGGCACAGCCGTCACCCGCGGCTCCTCAATTTCGATCTCCATACGCTGTTCCCAGAACTCCACCAGATTGAGCGCGGATGCGTCGCTCGATAGTTGGGCGCGCACGCCAGTATGATCAAGCTCCATGGTTATCTCCTTCTACTTTTTTGCGTTCGTTTAATATCGTATATTGTACTATGCATCATACAATATAAGACGTGAAATTGCTTGTCAAGCACGCGTCGTTAAAGTTCGGCACGGGAGCTACGGCGGCGCAGCTTGAAGGCGAGTGAGGCCGCTGATACCCTTTGCATCAATCCATGAAAGGAAGGCGATGAACGTAACAACGAAAGCCGAGCAGGACGATCAGGCCGATGACCAGCGTCCCGGCATTCAGTCGGTCGAAATCGGGGCGGAAATTCTGAGGGCACTTGCGACTTTTGGACGTCTCGTTCCCCTGCGGTCACTTGCGGCGAAATGCGGCATGCCCGTTGGAAAGGTGCACCGCTACCTGGTGAGCCTCACGCGAGCAGGACTCGTCGAGCAGGACCCGGGCAGTGGCTACTACGGGGTTGGCCGGAGCTCGATCGTGATAGGACTCTCCGGACTATGGGCATGCTCACCGGTCCGGGAAGCGGCCCGGGCAATCGCACAGTTGAGGGACGCCACGCGAGATACAACTTTCGGCGCGATCTGGACGGATACGGGTCCGGTCGTCTGTTTGCTGGAGGAAGCCGACCGCCCCATTTACATGAACATCCGCGTCGGAGCGCAACTGTCAATTCACGTGAGCGCGGCTGGACGGGTATTCGCAGCCCATTTGCCCGAGGAGAGTGTGAAGAAGGCCGCCAGGCTTCAGGAGCACACGCTTTCGGTTTCCGGGCGGAAGTTCACGCCGGCCCAGCTGCGAGAACTCTATGGAGAAATCCGCGCAAACGGTTACGCTGCCGTCTCGGGGCTGAGCGTACCCGGCGTAAGTGCCGTCGCCGCCCCTCTCTACGATCACAAAGGTAACGTCAGCGTCGTGATCGGGGTGCTCGGACGGGACAACGATCTGGCGCTTTCTGGAGAATCGGCCCATATCAAGTCGTTGCTCGATTGCGCCGCGCTCGCGTCGGAGCGACTGGGTTACGACGCAGGTGTCATCGGCCGCGCAACCGAAGAAGCTAAGAACTCAGGCTGAGGAGGCGCCATCGACTGGCTGCTCTGCGACTACAGACGAACTCCAAGTTCCGGAAAACGCGGAGTTCGCCTGCAGTCCGATGGCGCCTCCAAAGAGGCGCCATCATGTCACGGTTGATGCGGGCGATTTCCCTCCACCATGTGGAAGACGTGGCCTATTGGTTCTTCCCAGATCAGGTTCCGCTCCATCGCACGTGCGGGCATGTCCTGAATTACATATTGGATCGCGGGCTCAGTGCCGGTGTTGATGTGTTCGTGGCTGGCCATCGGTGGGCAGGCGAACGTGTCGCCGCGCTTCCAGTCGAAGCGCTTGCCGTCCAGGATAGAGTAACCTTCCCCCTGCACGATGTGATACAGCGCGTACGAGTTGTGACGGTGCGCGACGATGTGCTCGCCCGGATTGATCCCTTGAATGCCCAGAAAGATTGACGGGAACACTCCACCCGCTTCGCCGGTGTCGCCATGGACCAGCGCAATAAAGCGGCGATCCGCGTTGCGCAGCGGGTCTTTCAAGACGACATCTAACCGCTCCTCCACATCCTGCCAGCGCCAAATGGCGGGACGCAAGTTCTTCTTGACGAGGAACGGATAGTACTCGTCGTCCGTCATCATCTGCGCCCATTCGGTGCGGTCGACGATTTCCGTCACTGGGGACGTTTCGTGTTTGACTGCATTGTCCTCACTCATGTTTGCCTCCTTAAGTAAAATGAAAGTTATTGGTTAGTGCGCGCCGACGTGTCCGCGCAGGTGCCAATTCAGGAAAGTTCGTGTGCGCTGCCAGGCGGCGTTCGACGCAGCCGGCCGAAAAACCGCTGGCCGGAACCACTCGTCGAACGCGTGCGGTGCGCCGTTGTAGATGAAGAGCTCGTACGGCTTTTGGGTCGTGCGCAACTGACTAGTAAATCCGTCAATTTCCTCCCGGCTTACCAGGCGGTCCCAGTCGCCGTAATGGCACAGTAACGGCGCCTTCAGTGACTCGGCGGCATCAACCGGCGCCGTGGGCTTACGCTCGGTACGTGATGCATATTTAAGCTGACCGTAGTAGTCGACCGCGCAACCGACCGCATGTTGTGCACTCGCCAGCACGGCGTAGGTTCCGCCGATGCAGAAACCGAGCAGGCCCACTTTCGAAAGCGGGAAGCCTGCGCTACGCGCCCACTCCAGGATCTCTTCGAGATCCGCGAGCACACGTCGATCATCCAGCGCGGCGACAGCCTCACCAATCAGCTGCGGCGTGGAGATGTCCGGGGCCGCGCCTTCCCGTCCAAAGTATTCGAGCACAGCGACGGTGTAGCCATCCGCGCACAGACTTCTCGCCCGAGCGACGACGTAGTCGTTGACGCCGGCGATTGCCGCCATCATCACAACGAGCGCCGGTATGGCCTGCGTGTCATGGACTGGCCGCAGAAGGTGGCACGATGCGCCACCTGGAAACGAAAGCTGCTCAATATCGCTGCTGTTCATGGGGACACCTATCCTTATTTCGTTAACCTGAAGTGTCACCGCAAGGGTCTAGTGGCGCAATGTTAATAATTTTGTTCTCACTATTCTCCGCCTGAATGATCGTGCGGCGAAGGACGCAATGGTGACGCGCCTGCAGCCGCACCGGCCAAGTAATGATCGGAGCAATCGGACGTCCGGGCTGGTTTGAACTCAGGTCTCACCCCAGCGATACAGGGCGTGGCGAGTGCTGCACGGACTAGGTGGCAGCCGCAAAGCGTATTGTCATTCGGCAGGCATGGCTTGGCCTACATACTATCTCGCACTACTAAGTATTTATAAAAACGAAATATTGCGTCGCCGGGATGCCATGTCCTTAGCCTTCAAACGCCTTGAAGCTTACTGGAGCGCATGCCCGGAAATTCCGTACGATCAGTCAGCGTGCGAGCTAGTCCGCCTCGCGACGAAAGCCCGGTGTTCCACTTGCAAACACCTCTTGCATGGCGCGAGGAAGAAGGTTTCTTAGCCAGCGAGACGCAGCATCGTCATGAAAACGTTCGTGCCAGAACTGCTCGATCAAGAGTTTGGGCAATCGAATGGGAACCGGAAAAATTCTCACCGGGGCAACGGGCAGCATCAGTGCTGCCAATGGTTGCGGGATGGTCGCAATCATGTCACTCGCTGCCACGATGGCTGGCAGCGACATGAAGTGAGGGACACGAGCGCCAATGGAGTCGAGCAAGCCCATCCGCTGCAACGCGGCTTCCACCGCGTGATGTCCGGTTCCCTGAGACTGCGCAACTGCATGCCGCTCATTCATGAAGTCTTCGGAACGGAGCACATTTTTGATTCGTGGATGGGCCGAACTTGCAATGCAGACGTACTCGCTTCGGAAGAGAGATTTGTGAAGGAGGCTGGCGCGCACTGCAGGATTAAAACCAATCGCAATGTCCGCGCCCCCGTCGCGCAGTGCGGCCACGACCGATTCGGTGGGCAACTGTATCGCGCGAAACGAAACAGCGGGTGCGCTCTCCCGGCAAACACCAATGATGCACGGCAGAATGATGGCTTCTGCAACGTCAGTCATGACGATTGTAAACTCCCGGCGACTTGACGAAGGGTCAAAGTCGCCGCGGATGTCCAGTCCCTGTTCAAGTAGCGCAAGCGCCTGACCGATGCGACGCGCGATGATTTCCGCCAGCGGGGTCGGCATAACCCCTCCAGGCACTCGCACAAAGATGCGATCGTTGAAATGCCCACGAATCTCTCGCAGGGCATGGCTCACCGTTGGCTGGGATACGCCCAGGTCCTCTGCCGCACGCGAGACATTGCGCCGTTCCCACACCGCGCGAAAGACACGCAGCAGATTCAAGTCAAGCGACTGCTTATTCACGATCTGAATGGGTCCGTTATCATTATAATAGTATGCCACTTCCATCAGAACGCGCAAAGACGCAATGACTGCGAGGTCCGCGCTTCGATGCTACGCACGGATCGCCCGGTTCGCTGGCGCACGGAGCAAGGTCACTATTCATTTCCGACCCAGATAGGTACCGGACCTCAATTACTGACCCGCGCTACGCAGCGCCAGCAATTGATCACCGACAGACGCAGCGGTTACTCAGCATCCGGTTGGCGGTCCGGATGCGCTGCCTGGAACGCATCCAGGGTTTGACATTGATCGTCAATCGCCCGTAGCACAGGATAGGCATCAACGTCGACGCCGAAGCGTCGTGCGCTGTACAACTGCGGAACCAGGCAGCAGTCCGCCATTGTCGGGCTATTGCCGAAGCAGAATCTTCCACGCACAGCGCTACCATCGAGTTCGCGCTCGAGGGCTTCTAGCCCACTCCGGAGCCAATGGACAATCCATGCCTGCTTCTGCTCAATCGATAGCTGAAGCGGCCCCGTCAGGTACTTCAGGACACGAAGATTGTTCAGCGGATGTATTTCGCAGGCGATGTATTGCGAAAGTTGTCGCACCCGGACCCGCTCAATACTCGCCGCAGGTAGCAACGCCGTATCCGGATAGCACTCCTCCAGGTATTCGATGATCGACAGTGACTGTGAGACCAGCGATGTTCCGTCGAGCAGCACGGGTACCAGTTGCTGCGGATTGAGCGACGAAAAATCTGCCGCAAACTGCTCGCCGCCATTCCGGTTGAGATGGACCGGCACATATTCGTATGGCAATTCCTTCAGATTGCACGCGATGCGAACGCGATATGAGGATGTGCTACGGAAGTAGTTGTAAAGTTTCATATTTCTGTTGGATGTATTGAGTGAGTTGGCAGCCGCATGCGGCGACTTGAGACGCCCGCGGCACGCCGGCAGGGGAACCCGTCGCACAACCTCCCACAACCACGCGAGCACATATTGTCGATTGCATAGTCGTCGACGGTTAGTCCCAAAACGGGATGCAACTCGATTCCTCGTCCAGCTATGCGGGCTGCGTGTTAAATAGAACAGGCGCGTCTACCTCCTCACCGTTCCGATCTCCGCTGCCGGATCTCAGAACATCAGGCGCCCACGCGAACGACTATCTCGCCAAGGCGATCTATCGCACCGCGCATGACATCGCCGCGCTGCACGGCATTCACGCCCTCCGGGGTACCTGTCATGATGAGATCGCCGGGTTCAAGCGCGTCGTATTCAGACAGGTATGCGATACATTCGGCCGCGGACCAGATCAGCTGCGAGATGTCTGATGCCTGACGAAGCTGCCCGTTGACCGTCAACGTGATGGCGGCGGCGTTGAAAACGCCGAGTTCGCCAGCCCGGTGCAGGGGGCCAATTGGCGCTGACTTCGGAAAGGACTTTCCGAATTCCCACGGGCGTCCTTTATCGCGCGCATCGAGCTGCAAATCCCGGCGGGTCATGTCCAACCCCACCGCGTAACCGTACACATGCTTCAGTGCGTCGTTCACCGGGATGTTCGAACCACCTTTGCCGATGGCGATGACCAGTTCGATTTCATGGTGAAAGTTTGATGTCTTTGCCGGGTACGGAATCGTGACCTCGGTGGCTCCGGCCTGCACCACTGCATTGGCCGGCTTCATGAAGAAGAACGGTGGATCCCGGTCAGGATCCTTGCCCATTTCACGTGCATGGGCGGCATAGTTACGGCCGACGCAAAACACGCGGTTGACGGGAAACACTTCCACATGGCCCTCTACTTGGAGCGCGGACAGGGGAGCGACTGGAACTGCAAATTCCATGATTTTCTCCAGACAGACTACGAAAGTTTCTCTTCGCCACGATCCCGTACCCATTGGACGGCCCGGTCGGAAAAGCTGAAAAAGATGGTGTCTGCCGCGACACAAAACGGGTGCAGGCACCGCGGCGGGGCAACAAACATGTCGCTCCCGAATTCGAATTTCCTACCGTCGATCTCGACCGAGCCCTCTCCTTCGAGGCAAGTGCAGCCCGTGCTGCCGGTACGGCTGTACGGGCTGGCTTCGCCTCAGACCTTCAGGCGCGAAACGGACACACCGACGGCCGCCACCGGCGAAGCGCCGGCTGACCGGTCTCGTCGCGGAACCCGTCGTCGTGGTAAGGATCGGTGGGTGTCGCATCGAGCCCGGGTCGCACCTGCTTCGTCTGCGCAAACGGGTAGATGAACGCCCGGGTCGGCTCGTGGCGATCTGGCAATAATTGAGTGAACCCAGGTTTTCCACGTCCCGAACAAGCGCATCGCCTAGCGCGCTGTTCGAACCGCAAGCGGCTCCAGCTCTTCTCAGCAAAGCCGTCATTCCTTGTTCAGGACCATCCGCTCAGAGGCGATATGGAACATGTCACTCCGAAAGACTTGCTGATCTCCTACCGTCAGTATGTTTTCAGAGGTGCAAGCACGCAATGCGAACTACTTAGTTGCTTCTATTCAGAAAATGAATATTGAATGGGGACGTCGAGGCGCCGTTAGCGCACGACGGTTTCTAGACTGGAGCGCAACACCGAGCCTGGCGAACAGGCGGTCAGGTCGAGACGCAAGTTCAAGCATGCTGGAGAAGACTTCGAACCGCGAGTAGAGAGCATGTGTGGTGCGAGGCCGGTCATTTACGCTATTGCCATGGCGTCAACGTCGGCAACCCTCCGTCGCAGCATGCGATCGGTGCGATGGTGGCACAGACAGGTCACGAGCTGGCGACGCAGCTTCCCGCACATCCGGGCGTAGATATCCGTGCCCCAGGGGATTTCCAACACGCCCGCAATAAACTAAACCGGCATATTCCCGAGTGATACCGAAAGCTTCTTTCCTGCTTCCACCAAGGCAACCTGCAACTCGCGGCGCCGACGGTCGTCGACCGTGGACAACTGCGTCACTAGCGTTATAGCCGCTGCAATCTGGTTTGAACCATCAAGGACGGGAACACTGATGCCATAAAGCCCAGACACAAAATCGCCGCATACCTCCGCGAACCCTTGCGCAAGGACCGCTTTCAGCGTGCTAGTTAACCCACTGCGCGCGTGCCGCAGTTCGCTTCCGTACCCGTGTGCTTTGAAAACCCTAGCGGTCGCTGACGACTCGTCTGACACAGACGATCCTATTCGAATGTTTAAAGTAATGGGACGGTAACTGTCCTCTCTGCGCAATATGACGGGCTTGCCGTCAACCCAAACGGCAAGGACCACGGTTTCGTTGAGATCGTCACGCAGTTCTTTCAAAATCGCTTCAGCCTGCCGGACGACGTCTACTTGCGCAAGTGCGGCAAGTCCGATCTTCAGCGCCAGCGGGCCCGGCGAATACCGTCCGGACGCCGAATCCTGCTGTACTAGTCCGGCAGTTATGAGACTGACAAGATAGCGGCGTGCTTTGCTCGTCGGCATGCCAGCTTTCTTGGCAATCGACGTCAAGGTCATCGGCACGCCCTCCTCGGCCAACGCTTGTATCAACGTCCCGCCGATTTCGACCGACTGTATGCCGGGAATTTCTCGTTCTGAACCTGCTCGATTCGACATATTAATTGAGGTATCTTCCAGCACGTGGGATGACGCAGTTCTATATTATGAAAAACAGCTATTCCGAATCGTGTAAACTGGGTGCATGATTGGCAAAAACGCCATCAACGCTCACATTGGCGGGGCTGGGCAGAAATTGGCATAATTATATGCTATTGCTTTCTTCATCACGCGGTGTCCCCTCGTTAGCACCGCCGATAGCCTGCCATTCTACGACTCACAGCGCGAGTTCTGAGGCGAGGGGCCGACCGTGGCAGTGCCTGGAAGGTTGGTCTCTCATGAAAGGCGAGCTCCAGATGGTCTGACGCCTCCACTCTCACCGCACTGAAGCACCATGTCGAGGCGGCACGGCGCTCAAACTGGCAAGACCGGCCAAGCCATGACGGCTTAGAGCCCGGCCGATCTCACTTGCCCTTCGGCTTGCGCATCACCCATCGTTCAGTGTCGCGTTGTCGGGCCATTACAGAACTCCGAAAGCTCTGAGTTCACCGCGATGTTGCGCCGTATAAGACACATCGCCGTCCTCGCAGCGACCCCCAACGTCAGTCCAGTCGAACGATCGAGCCGTCGAGTTGCCTGCCTTCACGGCGATAGAGTCCGAGCTTGCGCAGCGCGGCCGACTCGCTAACCGAATAAAGAACCGCATCCCTGTTAGCGCTGGTATTGACGTGTGCATGCCAGGCCCAAGCAGGAACGGCGATCGAGTCGTTCTCGCCCCACTCATAGCGCTTACCTTCCACCTCCGTATATCCCGAACCTTCGACAACGCTGTAGAG
Source organism: Paraburkholderia sp. EB58 (assembly GCF_050436665.1). Classification (NCBI taxonomy): domain Bacteria; kingdom Pseudomonadati; phylum Pseudomonadota; class Betaproteobacteria; order Burkholderiales; family Burkholderiaceae; genus Paraburkholderia; species Paraburkholderia sp. EB58. Next base: position 84,015 of record NZ_JBNDMQ010000031.1, read on the forward strand.
GGCACTGGCCGTAGAACGGTGAAGTAGACAGCCTTCACCGGGTCGAAGCAATTGCATATGAAAGGACAAGGTCTGCATGGCAGACTCGCCCGTGACGGGATTTATGTACTCGACGATAATGCCATCGTGAGGACTTCCTTCGAAGTCCCGCAGTGCATTGAGGCGCACCTTCGTGTCTTTCCACTTGTAGAGGAACTGGGGGCTCCCCGTGCTCCGGTCATGGGTCACGAACCTAGGCATGACACCTCCGGTGCCGTATACCGTCGGCGAGTAATCCCGCACAACTCTTTCACTTTGCGACAAGCAGCTTACTGGCGCTTTGCTCTCCGACGCAGTGTCGACCTCGAAATATTCCGTTTCGAAGAAGTTACATTTGAGTCGCAAGGCCAGCGGCAAATCAAGTACGTCCATCCATACAATGTCACTGCTCCCATCGTTGCCGTGATCGTGCCACGCGCCAGGTGGCGTCACGACTACGTCGCCTCGGCTCAAGACACACTTCTCACCCTCGACTGTCGTCCATCCACCCTCACCTTCGAGAAGAAATCTGCTAGCCGACGGCGTGTGCCGGTGCACCGGGCAATTCTCTCCCGGCTTGGTAAGCTGGTAAGCACCCAACAGACTCGACGTGGCGAAAGGCTTTCCGCCGTACCCCGGATTGCAGAAAAGTAACGCGCGCCGCTCCGCTTCCTCCATAGGCAGTAGACGCGCGGCGGCAGCGAGTTGCGGTCTTAACTGTGCCCACCGCCAAACATGGGGCACGTCGGTCGTATCGCTACCCTGCCAATCGCCGCGGCTTGTCCAATACGGTACGCTACATGTTGCTCGCGCCGAAGTAATCAGTTCGTCGAGGCTCGTGATTTCCATTTGCTCAAGTGTTTCCATAAGATCCCCTCGGGTAGTTGCGCCGACGAATCCACGAGCCGACCCAATTCGATGCGCCCGCTGATTCCTACTCGGCATTGGTTAATATGTACAATATATTGTCCAATGTACAACACTCAATTGATCAATACACGCCGTTGAACAAGCGCGCTCAGCCGAAGACTTCACCCAGCATCCGAACCGATGCCTCATCAGCCATTAAGGCCGAATCGTGACGATACAAATCAGCGCGTTGCTCATTCGCAAAGGCATGTCCAGCACCCCTGTACACTGCGACCTTCGCGTTGGACATTGCATCTGCTGCTGACACGATGCTCTCGAGAGCGTGCTCCGGAACGTGCGAATCCTCGTCTCCGAAGTGAAGCAACGCCGGACAGGTTATCCGGGAAAATTCCTGGAGATGCTGATCAATGCCCACGCCGTAGTAGGCCACGACAGCGTCGGGTCTGTGCTGCGCGGCGGCGAGGACGGCAAGCAGCCCCCCTAGACAGTAGCCAACCATGGCGACCCGGCCGTCGCAAGAAGGATGCGATTTCATCGCATCAAACGCCATTCCCACATCTCTGACGCCAGCTTGCACATCGAAGTCTCGATAGAGGCTCAACGCCATTGCACGGTCTGCGTCCGAATAACCCAAATCGATCCGCGGCCGCGACCGCCAGAAGAGATCCGGAGCGAAAGTCGGGAACCCCCGATCTGCAAACTGCTTCGCAACCGACCGGATCTGTGCGTTCACTCCGAAGATCTCCTGCAAGAGCAGGATCCCAGGGCCCCGCGCTGCCGCCGGCTGCAGCCAACCTACAAACGAGTCGCCCTCCCTGTCACCAATCTGCACTTCCAGCATCGCACCTCCCAAGATTGTGACGTATCGTCGAATTGATGTACTATATACCATCCCCTACGTATTGTACAACTTTCAGTGGAGGCTAACCGTATGCGCATTTGCAGATTCAACGATAACCGGGTTGGGGTCGTCAGCAACAATCGACTCTTCGACGTGACGCATTTGACAGAACGACTGGAGGCGCGACGTTGGCCACTGCAGCCAGGAGACCCGTTGATTGCCGCCCTGCCTGGACTGCTCACGGCGTTTAAGGAATCCACGGATCAGTCACAATCTGTAGCCCTAACCGACTGCTCCCTGCTTTCTCCAGTCGCCAACCCATCCAAGATAATTGGCGCGCCTGTGAACTATCACCTGCATAGGCAAGAGGCAAATGAAGATGCGCAAATTAACAACGGCACCACTGTCACGACGATTGACACGTATGGGCTGTTCCTTAAGGCAACCACATCATTAATCGGACCATCGCAACCCATCGTGCTGCCGTCCACCAGTCGCCGGGTTGACCACGAGCTTGAACTAGTCGTTGTGATTGGGAAAAAATGCCGGAACGTGTCTGAGGCGGACGCCCTCGACACCGTTGCCGGGTACGCGATCGGTAACGATGTCACCATTCGTGGCCCTGAAGATCGGAGTCTGCGCAAATCCGTCGATACATTCACGGTCCTCGGACCTTGGCTAGTCACTGCAGACGAAATCAGCGATCCGGACGACCTTGACATGATGCTGTCCGTGAACGGCGAACCACGGCAACGAGCCAACACGCGAGATTTGATATTCGGCGTGCGAAAGCTTATTGCGTACGCCTCTGATTTTTACACACTCTTTCCCGGCGATCTGATCTTCACCGGCACGCCAGCTGGGGTCGGTCCAATCCACGGGGGAGACACGATCTACCAGGAGATTGAAGGCGTCGGGGGCTTTGCTTCCATTGTCACCAACGTTTCGCGGCCTCATTGACGGAGGTGCCAGATGACTTTTACCGACGGCGACGAACGCCCTGCGACATCAATAAAAATGCACCCGCATAATCGGATGTCACCCCCTGCAGTACTTGATTGTTCTTTGTTGCCTCCTTGTGGTGATTTTCGATGGGATGGATAGGCCGCAATCGGGTTTGTTGCACCCGCATTGGCTGCTGAATTCGAGGTACCGCGATCTCGGATCGGACCGATACTTCGCGCGGCCGTGTTCGGAACAGCTGCTGGCTCGTTGTGGGCCCGATAGCCGGCCGGACCGGACGAAAGCCGATTCTTGTCGGGCCCGTTTCGATATTTGCAGCCTGCACGTTAGTTTGTTCGCTCGTTCACTCCATATATTGGCGGACAGTGTTGCGTTTTCTCACGGGACCAGGCTTAGGCGGAGCTCTACCGTGCGCGAGCACTTTACTCGCGGAATACGCACCAGCAAACCGACGCTCATCGTTCGTCAGTCTCCTATGCTGCGGTTTTCCCTTAGCGGCATCTGCAGGGAGGCTTTATAGCGGCGCAGCTGATGCCGAGCCTGGGATGACCAAGCGTGTTCGTGCTTGGCGGCACCGTGCCGCTATTGTTAGCATTTGGGCTGCTAGCTTTACCGGATCCAAGTTTTATGCTCGCGCAAAACTGGCCAGCACCGAAAATCAACCGTGTCATGAACTGGATGCCGGTCGCCAAGCAAAATGCGATTTCAACCTTAGACTTCGAAATGCGAAGTAGGGACACGCAAGGAGGCGTTCGGATGATCCTCAGGCACCTATTTGCTTTCGGAACGTTAAAGCTGTGGACAGGCTTTTTCATGAGATTGCTGGTGTTCTATCTAATGATCAGCTGGCTTCCGACGATCCTTCAGGGGGCGCGCTTCTCGGTCAGAGAATCTGCGTCAATTGCCGCCTTTATGCCACTAGGAGGCGTATTCGGATCCGTTGTCTGCGGTTGGTCTCTCGACCGCTTCGCGCCGACCACCGTGACGATGTGCACGTATGCGCTAGGAGCCATTGGCTTATGGATTACAGGGGCTGCGATCGCGGATGGACCGATTCTTATCGGCGTAATTTTCATGGGTGGCTTCTTTTTGCGTGGATCGCAGGCGTCGATGGTTTAGCTCGCAATACTCTATTACCCGACCCGGTGTCGGGCTACGGGCAGTGCGTGGATGATTGGCGTGGGGCGAGCAGGAGGAATCATTGGTGCAGTCATCGGCATACCACTTTTGCATCCACAGATCGGTCCTGGAGAAATCGTTGGTACCTTGGGGATTCCCACGTTCGGCGCAGCGACAGCTGTTGGATTTATGTGCAATGCCTTTGCCGAGAACGAATCCCCCCGCTGCCGAAGCGCTGCGCGAGACGGCTTGAGGCGAGAAGGTCGTTGTCGAATGTGAAGTGCACCACCTAGACTCGCAAGATGTTGCATTGAGAAGATGATACCAACGGCTCCAGCCTGAAGGGTCTCTGACGATTGCCAGCATGCATCCGCAGGGTTCAGGCATGCGGGCGATGACCCAGATGCCTGAACTTGTGTCTCAACCTGATACCCCCTTCGCGACGCTCTGTGTTGCGCTTCACCTTTAAAACCGCCCAAGGGCGAATCGAGCACGTTGCCCAGGCGTCGATGGCCGAATCGCACCGTAAGAGACAGACCGTCTGCCTGATCATGGGGTCGGATGAGCCGCGGCGCTGTCACAAGGCGCGAAGAATCGACGTTCGATACAAATAGTTCGATGCGGCAAGCTGGGTGAGCGCCTTGCGCGGGAAAAGTCCCATGAAGGTCCAAACCTGCTGCCCGCTCCCGCACCGTTACGCTGGGTCAAAACTTCTGCTGGATACCGACCATGACACCAAGCTGATCCATACCAGCGCCGACGGTGCCGCCAGCTGCAACCGGCTCGGCAGCCAGCGCGCTGTTGAGCACATACCCGACCGACGTGTACACCATGGCGCGCTTCGATAGCAGGTAATTCACGCGCCCGACCACCAATGTCGAGTTCGCGTCACTTTTCCCCGCCAGCCCGCGTTGCAGGTAACGCACGCCCTGGGCGTCGAAGTAAAGCCAAGGTGTGACGTAGTACGTAGCCCCCGCAAACAGGATATCGGTCTGCAAATGAGTCGCGGCTGCGACGTTGTTTCTGATCCAACCAACACCGATCTTCGTCGGGCCAAACCATACGTAGCCGTCGACGATGTTGTGCGTATCGGTGTATGCGCTGTTATTCAGCGGTGCCGATGCGCCCGGACCGCCTCGCATCACGTCGTAGGATGCTGCCGCACCGAAGCTCGCCGAATCATAGGCAAGCAACGCGGTGTATTGCCTGCACACAACGAAGTCGCCCGGCACCTGTCCTCCGCAGTTAGTCGCCGCGGGGCCCGCAGGACCGGCCGCGTCATGACCAAAACTGTATGTTCCGCCGAGAGTGGCGCCACGGAATTTCTCGAGATAGCCAACCGCATTGTCGCTGCGCGAGTTCGGCAGATACGGGTCGAAGCTAGCCATCGAGTGAATCGAAGGGCCGATCACATCCGCGTTCGTCAGCGCGTACATCGTCATGTTCATTTGCCGCCCGAGCGTGAGCGAGCCGTAGTCGCTGCTTACACCGACATTCGCCTGACGGCCAAAGAGGCGGCCGCCATAGTTCAGCGAGCCGGTGCCCGGCTGAGAGCCGCTCTCCACGACGAAGAATGTCTTGTAGCCACCACCAAGGTCCTCGACGCCCTTCAAGCCCCAGCGTGACGGTACTTCACCAGTCAGAGTAGGCACCCCAACCACCGATCCACCGTGGGCTGTAGCGTGGTTGTAGTACGCCACCCCTGTATCGACGATTCCATATAGGGTGACACTGCTCTGGGCATACGTGAACCCCGTCGCCGCGACGAGCAACGCCGCGCTCCATTTCATTTTCATGACGATCATGTCTCCACTTTTTATGGCGTAACGCCTGGTTTTAAAAACGAATACGGGATTGACCTCCAAACTACGTGAAGCACTCCGCGTTGCTGCACGTTCGCCGCCGTCATGCTAATTTTTCGACAGACGGATATAGCTCGCGCAGCGAGCCAGTTCGGTTTTTCCGAACGATCTGAGACGGACGACGTTGAGTCTCGAGTGCCAGCCGCAGCAGACAATGCAGGCGCCGACTTTTATAAACGCCCCGCGTGTGGCGACGAGATGCTCGCGCCGGATGCATAAAGTCCGAAGTTGAGCCGCCGTGCGAAGGTATACGAAGATCCAGCGGGTCTTGCCAAGAACACTGCCGTGCGGCTCGCCACAGCGGGCGATTTGCTTGGCGAGAGTCGCGGCATGCAGTGGCTGGCGATATTTGTTGTAGTCCTACCCCCGATCTGTCTACAAGACAACTGGCTTTGACAGCGTCCGCCCACACCTGTCCCGATTGGGCGGGATAGTGCCGAAAAACGGTCGCAGTTGACCGATGTCGTTGTGGTTCGCGCCATTGAAGATGGACGCGAGCGGGACACCCAACGCTTTGATATGGAGGTGATGCTTTGAGCCGGGTCGCGCCCGACCGGTCGAGTTGGGTCCTGTTCTTGACCTGATCCCACTGCGCGAACGGCGGACGAGGGGATGACCACACTCGGCGACTCGATGCAATCGGCTGCTTGCAGCAGCGCGTGAAGCGCTGCGTGCAATCGGCCCCAAACACTCGCTCGTCACCGGTCACGGAGCCGGTACCAACAACTCATGCCCCAGCCGCAAGCCAGTTCCTGCGAACGCGTCTCTTAGGAAATGCCGAACTGCAGCGCGAACAGGATGCCAGCCGGAACGGCGCGGTCGTCGAGCGGCTCGCGCCCCGGGACTCGAGTCTGGCGTGATTTCGGCGGCGGTAGCAACGGCTGGATTTGTAACCACAGTTCGTCGGCGAGTATCGGTTTAGCCCTGCCCCCTCGTCAGCGAAACAACGAAAAGGTTGGCAAAGTGCGATGCAGGTTAACAGCGCCCTCAGTTCATTCCGTTAGAGTCTTTGGGTGACGTGACCGAGCAGGTAAGCTTTGCTTAACAAACGCTGGTTCCACGATTGGTCGACGCCATCGTATCCGCATGACATTTTGCTCGCGCAGGCATTGCCCGCTTACGTCGGCGTCGATCGCGTTGCACCTACATAAGGTTATTTGAAAACGAGCGCTTTTTCGCCCATCCACTCAAACGGGAACTTCATCCGCCTTATATTCGTACAGCCATTCGTAGCGCTGCCGCACTTTATCCGACGACCATTCCGTATCGATGTACTGCGCCGCGCCATCCGGGTCGGCCAGTCTTGGATTGTGGAAGCGTGCCGCATTTTCATTGGCGCCGCGCACCATGCGAGCTGTACGATCCACACGCGCTGCGTCGTAGGCCTCAAGTGCACGTTCCGGGTCATCACGATGAATCGCCAGTGCGCGTGCTAGCACATAGCCATCCTCTATCGCCATAGCCGCGCCTTGCCCAAGGAAAGGCAGCGTCGGGTGCGCCGCATCTCCAAGCAGCGTCACTCGCCCGAACGACCAGCGAAGAATCGGATCACGCACCATCAGAGCCCACTTGAAATGGGTGTCGATGGCGCGAACCATGGTTTGAATGTCGTCATGCCAGCCTTCGAAATCGGTTAAGCAGTCAGCCATAGAGCCCTTCTGCGTCCAGGATTCAATCTCCCAGCCGAGTCCCTCGACGACGCCTACGAAATTGGTGAGCTCACCGCCGCGAAGCGGATAATGCACGACGTGCCGTCCAGGTCCGAACCAGTGGGTGCTCACAGAAGTACGCAGGTGGTCGGGCAACCGACTGGTCGGAATTACGCCTCGCCAGGCATAGCAACCCGAGAACCGGGGCTTATCGGGACCCACGATCTCCGCGCGAACACGGGAGTGCACACCGTCTGCTCCAACCACGATGTCGCCCTCGACCCTTTCCCCGTTAGGCAGGATAACTGAGGGCCTCGATCCGGATGTGTCAAGCGACTCGCACCGACTATCCAGCCGGATTATCTCCGCACCGTGGCTTAGAACCGCTCGCGCAAGCATGTTGTGAAGGTCTGCGCGATGAAACATGCAATGCGGATGGCCGTACTTCTCGCGAGAGCCTCGGGCCATCTCGGCGATATCCCACATCCGGTCACTGTTCCAATGACGGACCGTGACTCCGGACGCCTCCGCGCCTGAAGCTGCGATCGTCTCGTCGAACCCCAAGAGGCTGAGCACGCGCGTGGCGTTCGCACTTAGCTGTATGCCCGCTCCCACGTCTTCGAGGGCGGGTGCCCGCTCCAGCACAGTCACCTGGAAGCCCCGGCCTATCAAAGCCAACGCGGCAGTCAGCCCGCCCACGCCACCACCGACGATGACGACTCGCTCAATACGTCCTGAATCTTTCATGCTGTTCCTTTGTCTCCGCAGTTTCATCTCAAAGATTAGACACTTTGCTATCGTTCATGTAAAACGTGCTTATCAAATGGATTGACATGAGGAGCTGATGAATATTTCGCTGCGGCAGTTGAAGGCGTTTTCGGAAGTGGCTCGGCTGAAGAGCTTCACCAGGGCAGCTGAAAACCTGCACATTACGCAGCAGGGACTCAGCTTGATGATTCAAGACCTGGAAAGACAGTTTGGATGCCGTCTATTCGACCGGACAACCCGAACGGTCTCGCTGACTTTGGCGGGCGAGCAGCTTGTTGCTGCGGCACATCAGACGATTTCATCGCTCGATGCCGCTGCTTCCTGCATTGGACGGTTGTCCACGCACGCCCGGCAGACGCTATCGATTGCCACCACGCCGCTCGTGGCGGCAACCTTGATGCCTGAGGCATGTGCCTTATTTCGGGAGCAGGATCCCGACGTGACGGTCAAGATCATCGACGTCGAGCGCAATCAGATTCAACCACTTGTCGAAGCGGGTGAGGTGGACGTCGGTTTCGGTATGTTCCTGAACCCGGCAGCCGCACTTGAGCGCGAGAAGATTTTCCATTGCGACCTGGTATGTATTTCGGCGGCGGGAAGTACGTCTCCAACGTGGCAGACAAGGCCAGTACAGCGGCTGCGATGGTCGGCGCTAGCCAATCGGACCTTAATTGCACTCCGCCCCGACAACCCCGTTCAGCAACTGGTTGACATTCAATTGGCGTCGATTTCCTGCGCCAGCGAGCAACGCCTGACTTTCAACAACATTCCGACAGTGCTGGCAATGGCCGAAGCGGGTTTTGGAAGCGCGATCCTGCCGTCATTTGTGATCGCGGCCGTTCAAGGGATGAATGTTGATGTAGCGCTGATCGAGGATCCCGTCGTACCGCTGGATTTCTGTCGGATCAACCTCAAGGGCCGTTCCCGAGCGGCGGCGGAGCCAGGCTTCATTCAGGCGTTGCTGAAGATAATGACCAAGCGGTGTGCGCTTGGTCATTCAGGTGACGGTCAAAGCACCGCGCGAGCGTCACACACATTTCATCCGGCTACCACGTAGTGCAAGGCAAGGCGTCGGCAAAAAAACGTCGCTTTGACAAAGCGACGTCTCCTACCGAGCTACCTCGACCCGGTCACGCGGTAATCCGCTCATCGCCCGCTTGCGAGGTTAGCCTATCAATGCCTCCGCGAGACACGAACGTCTCACCACGGGCCGCCGAGTGCGTCATTTCTCCGATCGGACCAACTTGAATACATAGTCCAACGTGTAGAACGGGCTTTCGCTGTTGGTTCCATCCGGCGTGACCCCAGGTTCGTGCCGAGTGTAATTCCCAATACAGGAACTCCGCACTCCGAAAACCGCATCGGAGTCTAGATAGGCATCCCCTTCGGCGAAAACGTGCGTAACGAGCGTATCAAATCCCGCTTTCCGGACCATGAAGTGAATATGAGCGGGTCGCATCGGATGCCGGTTTGTCGCTCTCATCATATCGCCAACAGGACCGTCCATTGGAATCGGGTAACTGCTCGGCAAGACCGAGCGGAAGCTGAAGCGGCCTTCCGCGTCAGTCTTCACCACCGCGCGCAATTCCGCATCGTCCAGGTTCCAGTCCGTATCCTGAACATCGTAGAATCCTGCGCTGTCGGCCTGCCAAACGTCAACCAAAGTGTCTGAAACAGCGCGGCCGTCCAGATCGGTGATCCGTGCCGTCACCCAAAGCGGATCCCCAACGGCTTCACCGCCGATATCGGCGCCGTGCGCCGGCAGAGTGCGAGCGCCCTCGACGTGAAATGGACCGAACACCGTTTGTTCAGTCGCGCCCTGAGGCCTACTGTGATTCTGCGCGACGACTAGCTGGGAAAGGCCTAACGTGTCCGAGAGTAAGATCATTTCTTGCCGGACCTCGTCGCTGATTTGACCTGTTTTCGTCAGAAATTCAACACCCTTCATCCACTCGGCCTCGGTCAGGCGAATCTCGCGCGCGAAGGTATGAAGATTCCTCACCAGCGCCGTCATGATTTCTTTAAGACGCTTATCTGGTGTATTTTCGATCCGTCGAAGCACTTCTTCCGTGATATTGTTTTCGTCAAGATTCATCATTTTTGATTCCCCTATTAGTACTCGATCTGTCGTTAGCGGCTAGCTCGCCTCTTTAATCACTGCATCCACCCGCGCTTGCTCTCATCTACCCTACTGCTTGAATGGATCACGTTCCCGAAAACGGCTTGAGGCCGCCTAATCTGTCGCATCAACAAGAAAAAGCGTCCGGACGGCTTACCGGAGGTGTTCGCCGATAGGAGCTGAGAACCAGGGCTCGTGCCTGAAGATCTGCTCTTGGCAAGCATTCCTGACGGTTACCTATCTTCTCAGCTCGAACAGTCTCCACACCCACCCGATCAGTGCAATGAATGACAAGGCAGCGATCTATTTTCCTCGCGGCTTACACGGGGATCGGCCGGTCGTTCGGCCGGATCCCTAGCTTCCCAAGCCTCAATCCATTCAACAAACCTGCTTTTCTTAAGTCATCGGCACGGTCCATGTTCCGCAAATTCGAGCGCAGGTTCCTGCAAATTCTTACTATTCTCGCCTGCATCTGAAAGAACCGTTCGTATGCAGATCGCACCTTCGCATAAGGGCTAGCGGCAAAGATGCGCAGCCACGTCGATCCCGCCGCTCAATGGATCGGTTCGGCATGTAATCACGTTCTCGATCTTCATGACGCGCAGCTGTTCATACCCGGCATTGACAGGCGCCGCACCCGCGGCGGACAATCACGTGCGCGGAAACCTTTGGCCTCGCGTGCCGCCGTATCTGGGTCTCCTCTCGTGGGAATCCTCATTCCGCACTGCTGGATTTCAAATAGCTCCCGGCAGCGCCCAAACTCGCCGAAGCGGCCATGTTCCCCATTTCGGCGGTCACGACCGCCTAAATCCGCAGCTAACCTCCTTAGACACGTGAGGCAATGGACCGACTGACTGAAATTGAGCTCTTCGTACGCATCGCGGAACTCGGAAACATAACCAAGGCTGCCGAGAAACTTGAGTTGTCGGTCTCGTCAGCAAGCCGCTACCTGATCGGACTCGAAACACGCCTCGGTGCCCGGCTCGTCGATCGCGGTACGCGGCAAATCTATCTCACACAAATCGGGCAGGAGCACTTCGAGCGCTGCAAGCAACTGCTCGCGGCCTTCCAAGAAGCCGAATCTCTCGCAAGTGCCAGCGCAGTCAGTCCGAGCGGCATCCTTCGGGTCACCTCGACCGCTTCTTTTGCAATGAATCATATCGGCCCGCTTCTGCCCGAATTTGCGCGTCACTATCCGAAGGTCACCGTACACGTCGAAACCAACAACCGCTACACGAACCTGCTGGATAGCGATGTCGACCTTGCCGTGCGCACGAGGGAATACGAGTCGGACTCGAGCATCACCGTCCGGCGCCTGGCCGTGACCCGGCGCGTGCTGGCGGCCTCACCGGACTATCTGACCGAGCACGGGATTCCGCGAGATCCGGGCGACCTGAATCAGCATCAACTCTTGCTCTACAGCCATGCCAATCGACCCGACGAGCTGCATTTGACCCGTGACGGAGTCACGACGGCACTGCCGGTCAGCGGGGCAATGAAAAGTAACGAAGGACAGGTGATTCGAGCGGCCGCACTGCAAGGTTTCGGAATTCTTGTGCAGCCCAAGTACGTGATTTACGACGACATCGTCAGTGGCCGGTTGGTGCCTGTACTCGACGCATGGGAACTGCCGCGGCTCACGATAAATCTGGCCTACGCGAGTAGACGGTTCGTTCCGGCAAAAGTTCGAACGTTCATCGACTTCCTGATCGACCATTTTGAGGCAATGGAATTCGAGCGGAAATGGACCGCGTGAGCAAAGCTATCTTGGCCATATTCGGCAGCTCAACGGGTCGTTCCGAACGCAAGGTGGGGGTTGAACAGCAAGCAGCCGTCCCGCCTGGCGAGAAACGTATTTGCAGAAATAGCATGGTCATCCGCTTGGGGCGCTCCTATACTGAATCGGACAGTGCATAGTCAGACCTATCAAGTGCGGCACTACGCCACACGTCAAAATTGCAACGTCAACCGAAACCCACCGGCTGTACGAGATGCCAGACGGCCATCCTGCGAGGAATGAACTCATACCGGCAACGAGTACAGCGTTACCGGTATGCGCTCATCCACGGACTTCCCTCGCTTCAGCTGAGTGCCGACGGCGTCCCATTTAATTGCAGTTTTCGCCGTCCTCCCGCCAAGCGGGCTTAAACAAGAATGGAGAAGCAACCATGCTGTTTCTGATTTACCGTAAAGACAAAACCGGTCACCTTCAGGTCCGCCTCGACAACTACGAACAGCATCTGCAGTACCTCAAGCCTCTCTCCCACAAAATCCTGTTAGGTGGCCCAACTTTGGGTGCCGGAACGGGAACTGGCGACAACGACATGACTGGCAGCTTTCTGATTCTGGAGGCAGAAGACTGGGCCGAAGCCGAAGCTTTCGTCGCAAACGATCCGTTCACCAAGGCAGGTCTATTTTCAACGACCATCATCGAACGCTGGAAGCATGGAAAGCACGACGACAAGGCCGCGTAACGGCGTGCAACACCGGTAATGGGGTACGCCGCGCAACGTCACGGCGTGAGCTTGCGCCGGTTTCTCGTTAGCATGGTTGAAAACTGCACTTTAGGGTAGACGCTTGCGATGCGGCCACATTGAATCGCAAGAACGGGTAATTTACTTGATTAGGAGGCCCTTAGTGTCTGGCTACGATTTTGATCTCTTTACCATTGGTGCCGGCTCTGGAGGGATTCGCGCAAGTCGACGCGCGACCGCTTTCGGCGCGCGTGTTGCGGTAGCGGAACAACGTTTCCTGGGCGGCACCTGCGTAAATATCGGATGCATTCCGAAGAAACTGTTTTCTTACGCAGCGCATTTCAAAAAGGACCTGGAAGACTCCCGCGGATATGGTTGGTCGTTTGACCAGCTTACGTTCGACTGGCGCAGCTTGCTAGACGCGAAGAACCGGGAAATCGAGCGGCTGAATGGCGTCTACCGCAATTTGCTAAACCAGTCTGGCGTCGAACTGATCTGGGGAAGGGCAACCGTTACAGGGCCGCACACCGTTGAAGTGGACGGACGCACTTTTACGTCGAAGTACATTCTCGTCGCGACGGGGAGCAGTCCCACCCTGCCGGAAATCGAAGGCGCGGAACATTGCATTACCTCAGACGATGCGTTCTATCTCGACAAACTGCCGAAGCGCGTTGTCGTCGTCGGGGGTGGCTATATTGCCGTTGAGTTTGCATCCATATTTAACGGCCTTGGTGTGGACACGACGTTGGTCTACCGTAGGGATCGCTTGCTGAAGAATTTCGACGCAGACCTCGGTAACTTCGTTGCGGAGCAGATGAGCAAGCGGGGCGTGCGCATCCGGTTCGACACGACAATCGAAAAAGTCGAACGTGACGGTACGACATTGAGTTGCGTGACGGGCGATGACGTGCGGCTGTCCTGTGACACAGTCCTCTACGCAACCGGGCGGCTACCGAATACTGCCGGTTTGGGTTTGGAGTCGGCCGACGTCGCGCTCGCGGCGAACGGCTCGATCGTGGTTGACGATGTATTCCAAACTGCTCAGCCGTCCATATACGCAGTCGGAGACGTCATTCATCGAATGCAACTGACACCTGTTGCGTTGGCCGAGGGTATGCTGGTCGCGGATCGTCTTTTCAATAACGGCGCAGACCAAATGGACTACGACGGTGTTCCTACGGCGATCTTTAGTCATCCGAATATCGCAACCGTTGGGCTGAGCGAGGAACAGGCAATCCATGGTGGGTACACAGTCGACCTGTACCGTAGCATTTTCACGCCTCTCAAGCATGCCGTTTTGGCATCGGGCGAAAAGGTGTTGCTCAAGCTGATCGTTGACCGCGAAAGCGATCGTGTCCTCGGTGTTCATATGGTAGGTGACGACGCGGGTGAGCTTCTGCAGGGCTTTGCCGTGGCGATCAAGTGCAGGGCGACGAAGGCGCAGTTCGATGCTACCGTTGGTATTCATCCCACCATCGCCGAAGAATTCGTCACGATGCGCACCAAGGTTACTGCTTAAAAGGATGCCCGCCTTTAGGCGGGTGTCCAGCTTCATCACGACGCGACGAAATCAGGCTGCGACTTCGGTTGTGCCGCGCCAAACGCTGGATGCTCGCTCGCATGCCGGAAAACCGCCATGCCGCGCGGATAGGCATCTAGCTCGCATCCCATCCGGAGCGCGTTTGAAATCTGCGGCACAAGACAGCAATCGGCGAGCGTGGGTGCATCGCCGAAGCACCATGGACCGCTCCCGTATTTCCCGAGAAGCAGCTCGACACCTTCCATGCCCTCCTTGATCCAGTGCCGATACCACGCGCTCTTCTGCTCGGGCGAAACCTTCAGCGTCGCATCCAGATATTTGAGGATGCGCAGGTTGTTGACGGGATGAATGTCGCACGCGATCAGATACGACAACTCAAGGATCCGGGTTCGCTGCTCGCCACCGCGCGGGATGAGGCGCGGCGCCGGATATCGGGTATCCAGCCAGTCAATGATCGCGAGCGACTGACCGAGACTGAAGTCTCCATCCACAACGGCAGGCACTAAACCCGACGGATTGACGTCAGCGACGTAGTCTGGTGCGCGGTGCTCAGCAGTGCGGATATTCACCGCCGCGTACTCGAACGGCACCCCTTTGAGGGCGAGCGCAATACGCACCCGGTTCGACGTCGAACTATTAAAAAAGCTATAGAGTTGCATGGTAGCTTCCGCGGCTTATACGATTTTTACCTGCAACTCGCCGAGCCTCTCGACGCCCACCTTGATGGCATCTCCATTCTTCACCGCACCCACACCTTCCGGCGTACCGGTATAGATAACATCGCCCGGCTCTAGCTGGAAAAACTTCGAGAGATCGGCGACCGTTTCCGCTACCGACCAGATCAGGTGAGAGACATTGCTCTGCTGCTTCGTCTCTCCGTTCACCGTCAGCCAAAGATCGCCGTTCTCGAAATGACCCACATCACTCGCCTTGTGGATAGGCCCGATAGGTGCGGAGCGGTCGAATGCCTTACCGATTTCCCACGGGCGCCCCATTTCCCGCATCTTCATCTGCAGGTCGCGACGCGTCATGTCCAGACCCACTGCATAGCCCCATACGTGCTTGAGCGCGCGTTCGAGCGGAATGTCCGCCCCGCCCTTGCCAATCACGGCGACCAGCTCCGCCTCATAGTGATAATTGGTGGTCTGCGACGGGTAGCCCAGCTCGAGTGCCTCCCCGTAACCAACCGGGACGACAGAGTCCGCCGGCTTGCAGAAGAAAAATGGCGGCTCGCGATCGGGATCGAATCCCATCTCCCGCGCGTGTGCGGCGTAGTTTCGGCCAACGCAATAGACGCGGCGAACCGCAAATCGCGCGTCACTACCCACCACCGGAATCGAGACGGGGGCCTCAGGGGGAAAGACGAATTTCATACCAGGGTGCTCCTGAAGAATGGCTAAAAGTTCTGTGTGAGTGCCGCTATAACCAGACAGCGTCACGACTGTTGCGGTTAGCCGCGTTGTTCGCGCAACAGGTTTAACGCTGAAAGAATCGGACGGTCCGAATAGCTGAAGAGCACGCATTCGCTCTCCGCCTTCAGGCTGACCGGCTGCCACGACGGAACGACGAAGACGTCGTGGGGCGCAAACGCGAATGCTTCTTCGCCGATTTGCACGCTGCCTTCGCCTTCGACGACGCAATAGACGGTCGCATCCGTCGACCGATATGTCTTGCCGGTAAAGCCAGCTGGTAGCAGTTGCATGAACGTCGCGATGGTCGGCATTGGCCAACCGCCGGTAACCGGATTCAGATAGCGAAGCTTCACGCCGTCCCACTCGTCGAGTTTGCCGTTGCGATACAACGTGTCCAGCGCTTCCCGACTACGTTCGTACGGGTAGCTGAAGATAGGCGATGTTGGATTGCTTGCTACATGCCGGACCGGAGCCATGTTATGACCGAAGCGTGCAAAGCTGTCGCCTTCGGGCCGCAGCACTGGCTGCGTGCGTTCCGGGTAGCTCTCGGCGAAGCCAGCGTCCAGTGCGCCGACAATCGGAATATCGAGGCCATCGAGCCAGACGACCGGCTCGCCGCCCTCGTCCACTTCTGGATTGCCATGGTCATGCCATGTCCACGATGGCGTGATGATGAAATCCCCTGGATGCATCGTTGTACGCTCGCCGTTCACGGCAGTCCATGCGCCCCGCCCCTCCACGATAAACCGCAGCGCCGATTGAGTATGCCGATGACTCGGTGCGACTTCGCCTGGAAGGATCAGTTGCAGTCCCGCATAGAGTGCCGGCGTGATGCTCGACTTGCCAGGCAAGCCCGGGTTCTCGAGGACAAGGACGCGGCGAACCGCCTCTTCCGCCGAAATGACGGCGCCAGCCTGCATGACCAGATCCCGGATCCCGGCATACCTCCAGATCGCGACCTTCGCCTGCGGTCGAGGCTCCTTCGGTACGAGGTTGTGTAGCGATTCCCAAAGCGGGGCAAGCCCTTGACCCGAGAGGTG
This sequence comes from Paraburkholderia sp. EB58, assembly GCF_050436665.1. Lineage (NCBI taxonomy): Bacteria > Pseudomonadati > Pseudomonadota > Betaproteobacteria > Burkholderiales > Burkholderiaceae > Paraburkholderia > Paraburkholderia sp. EB58. Next base: position 100,690 of record NZ_JBNDMQ010000031.1, read on the forward strand.
CTGGTAGTAGGCTGTGCGTTCTTCGCTGATTGTATTCGCAGTCACGTCTGGATTCCTTACGACACGTGTGTCCCTCTCGCCGCGGTATGGCGAGCGCGAATCACACGTCGAATGGATTAGAACCGTCTACAACATTCACCGGTCCGCGCTAGATTTCGATGTAGACGTTCCCGTCTTCGATCTTCACGGGATAACACCGGAGATCCTCTGTGAGGGGCACGCACATCGCCTTACCCGAACGGACATCGAACTTTCCCTGGTGCAACGGACACTCGATCTCGTGGCCGTCGAGGAATCCATCGCACAGGCGCGCGTGACCGTGCGTGCAGATATTGTCGGTTGCGTACACAGCCCCATCGACGTTGCAAACGGCGATTTCCCGTCCACCCGCATTGACGGCCGTCACGTCGTCAACCGGCACTGCAACCAACTCAATGATTCTTGTCCACTGTTTTTCCATCTTTAGCCTCAAATCGGGTAGATGATCGAGTTCGGGATCATTTCGCTGTCGAAGACGCAGATCCTGCTTTCAAATTTCAGGCCGGCAGGCGTGCGGCGAATGCAATCGACGTAGCGACCGACGTTGAATACCGTCGTCACCCCGTCGGGTTTGGTCCGAAACACCGCGTAGTTCGCCTGCGACTCGATACGCTCGTCGGTGACTGAAATTACCTGCGGGACTCCGATGACGTGACGCTGGTAGTACGGGTCATGGAAGATCGTTTCCGTCATGCCGTAGACCCGGTCTTTGAGCATGCCCTTGCTCTCGAACGCAAGGGTGGCCAAGGGAAAGCCGCGGTCGTAGTTCTCGCGAGGCTGGATCTTGTACACGCAGTCCTCGGTGAAAAACTCCAGCCAAAGCGACCATTCATTGCCGTCCACTGCCAGCCCGTAATCCGTATAGAGGGCGACCATTTTTTGCCAGTTTTCAAAATCGAGCATCTCAGATCTCCATCACACGACGCCAGTAGTTGTACATCCCGCGAATCAACGTTTCGGTAACCATATGGTCGGAATCCGCCACCTCCTGGCCGCCGAGTTCCACAATCGTTCGATGGGAGGGCTTTTGCCCAAAGCCTTCTTGCGAGAATTCGATCACCTCGCCGTCATCGGCCGAGACGAAACCGGCTGGTCCGAACAGGTTCGCCTGTCGCAGACGCCGCTGGGTCATCTCCTCGGTATCGTCTTCAAAGCCGAAATGCGTCCACACGAAATCGAAAGACCCCTGGCCGTTGGGCTGGATGTGGCGCGTGGAAAGCGAATTGACCTGCTGCTGGATGATCACGCTCGGAAACAGCGTCATCAGCACCGCCGTCGGGCCGTTCCACCACGGTTCGCTCACGACGTCGAGAAAGCGGTCGTCGTGAAGCGCCATCTGCTCCTTGAAGCTCGACACGCCCGCTGTGACCTCTCCCTTTCCGCCCGACCCTCGGGTCGAGATCATCGCCGCATGACGGAACTGCTCATCCATCTTCAGCTCGGACTTGTTGTCGGCGCGCCAAAGACCGAACGTGACGAACCATGTGTGAAGCAACCCCGGATGGTACGGATCCTTGATGTTCTCCTGCATCAGCTTCCAATTGCCGGGAATGCGCTGGCGGTTGTAACCGTAGATCTTCAGCTTGCGCCCGTCGAAAACGCGGTCGAAATAGCCGAGCATGCTCGCACCCAGATATTCCTCGAGCGACGGCACGTCATGATCGAACGAGGCGAAGATCACGCCGTTGCGCGTCGCGACCTTCAGCTTCGTCAACCCGTGTTCCTTGGGGTCGAAATCCTTCGGCATGCCGCCGTTCACCTTGCCGTCCGCCTTCACACCGCGACGGAACGGCACGCCGACGAGATTGCCCTTCAGGTCATAGTTCCATTGATGGTACGGGCACGTAAAGTCCTTGCGATTGCCAGACTTCTCGCGGCAGAATCGCACGCCGCGATGGGCGCAGACATTCTCGATGACGGCGACCTCACCGTCCTGCGTCCGCGTGACTATCACCGACCTTTCGCCTACTACGGTGCGCTTGAAGTCGCCGGTATTCGGGATCTCGGCCTCGAACCCGACGTAATTCCAGTGGCCCGAATAAAAGAACCGCTCGAGTTCCTTGCGGTAGATAGAATCGTCCGTGTAGGTCCAGAACGGAACGCGGCTTGAGCCGTCGTCCTTCCATGCCTGCGGGGAAAAAAACACAGGTGTCTCTTGCATGGTGTCTCTCCTGAGACGCTTTTGTCTAAAAGGAAGCCTTTGGCTGAAAGAAAGTCATTGCCTAAACGCCGCTCGCGTAAAATGCATCCGCGTAGATATGGTCCGGCTCGACGCCTTTCTGCCGAAGCAGAATGGTCGCAGCTTCGACCATGGCAGGCGCTCCCGCGAGATAGGCGCGCCAACCGCTCATGCTTTTCCAGTCCGCATTGACGGCGTCCGTGACGACGCCCGTACGATGCACGCCGCCGGCTTGACCGGACGCCACCACCACATGTGCCGTCAATGCCGGAAGGGCCTCGCGTAGCTCTTCAAGCCAATGCAGTCCATAAATGTCCTGTTCGGATCGCACGCCGAAATAGATGTGCACGGGATTGCGCATGTCAGCTTCGACCATGCCCCTCAGAATCGACAGAATAGGCGCGAGGCCTGTACCGCCAGCGATGCACACAATGGGTCCGGCATATTTCTTCCGCAGATAGGCGGTTCCAAGCGGACCGCTGAGGCGCACCGACTGACCGACGGCAAGCTCCTTCTCCACATACGACGTGACGCGCCCGTCTTGCACCAGTCGAATATGGAACTCGACTTCTTCGGCGTTCGCCGTCACTGCCATCGAATACGGACGGACGTGTTGCGGCGTGAACTGCAGTGTGGCGTACTGGCCGGGCGAGAACTCGAACGATTTCGGCAGCGACAGCCGGATACGCTTGATGTCGTGAGTGAGATCCTCGATCCCGATCACGGTCGTCTTCAGGATCTTCGCCGGATGCGCGACGATTTCGTCAATCTCGGGAATCTCGATGACGCAGTTGTCGACCAGCGTGGTCTGACACGCGAGGATCGTTTGTCCATCGACCGCAGGAGCGTTCGACTCCGCAACGCCAGACGTCATGACATTGCCGGACCTCACGTGGCATCGGCATGTCCCGCATCGGCCGGACATGCAGCTGTATGAGATCGGGATCTGGTTGTTGCGCAGGACTTCGAGCAGGTTTTCGCCCGGGCGAAAGTCGAGCGTTCGGCTCAAGGGCTGAATTGAAACTTCCATGGGGACATTGCCTCCGATCTAACCGTCTTATGCGTACATCTTGGGCTCAACTGTAAAATAAATAAATAGAAGTTCGTTGATATACATTATCACCATGAGTGATAATGATGCCTTCATCGAGGGGGTACATGATGGAACTCCAGGATATCGATCTGAACCTGCTCGTCGTCTTCAACGAGCTGTTACGGCAGCGCCGCGTGTCGGCTGTCGCCGTCACCTTGGGCATCTCGCAGCCCGCGATCAGCAACGCATTGAACCGGCTGCGCAAGCTTCTCGGTGACGAGCTTTTCCTGCGTACATCGAAGGGTATGGTTCCCACACGGTTTGCAGAATCGCTCGCTGAGCCAATTGGCTATGCGTTGGGAACCATTCATGACTCGCTGAACGCCACCGCCGAATTCAATCCATCGTCGGCATCGCGTGCCTTCACAGTCGAGATGACCGACATCGGCGAAATCTATTTCCTGCCGGCATTGATGCAGCGCCTCGCGACGGAGGCACCGGGTGTCACGATCAGCACAGTGCGCAATCAATCGGACACGCTGCGTGACGAGATGGAACGCGGCGAGGTCGATCTGGCGATCGGCTTTTTACCCGATCTGAAGACGGGCTTTTTTCAGAGACGGCTCTTTCGCCAGCGATACGTCTGCCTCTTCCGCACGCACCACCCGCTCGCCAGGAGCGAACTGTCAATGAAATCGTTCCTCGCGGCCGAGCACGTATCGATCGTCGCCGAGGGAACCGGACACAGCATGGTGGATACTGCCATTCAGCGCGCGGGCGTGCAACGAAATGTGCGGCTGTGCGTTCCGCACTTTGTCGCAGTCGGTCATATTCTACAAACGACAGATCTGATCGCCGTCGTTCCTGAAGCCTATGCCGCTCGCACGCTCACGCCGTTCGGTCTTCAAAGTGCGCCGTGCCCCGTCAAGATCCCCGATATCACGGTCAATGTCTTGTGGCATGCTCGCAACCACCGGGAGCCGAGCAGTCAGTGGCTGCGACAGATTGTTTTTGATGAATTCGCTTTGTAGTGCGTCTCGCCCGCCCAGGCAGACTCGAGCAAATCTGTGAGTGCCGCAGCCTCGACCGGACGAGGGTTCTTGTAAGGAACCGCTATCGCCTGCTCCACCGCAGCCACGATGCCCTCGCGAGGCATGCCGATGTCGCGCAACGCAAGCGGTATCGCGCATTCGCGTTCGAGCTGCAGGAGTGCGCCTATCGCGTCATCGGTCTGCATCGCACGTGCTAGCCGGCCCATCGCGGCTGGAATCATCGGCTCGTTGTACGCCAGCGCGTAAGGCAGCACGATCGCATGCGTCTGCGCATGCGGCAGATCGAACAAGCCGCCCAGCGTATGGCAGAGTTTATGGTGCAAGCCCATCGTCGTCATACCGAGGCAGGATCCGCACAGCGATGCTCCGTAGAGCAGCGCGGCGCGTGCCTCAGGATCGCCAGGTGTCCTCATCACGCGCGGTAATGCATCCACAATGGCACGCACGCCGTCCTCGGCCATCAGCGCTACGATGGGGTTCCCGTCAGGGGCGTAAAGCGCCTCGGCGGCGTGGGCGATGGCGTTGAAGGCCGAAAGGGCCGACATCGAGGGTGGAAGCGACAGCGTCAGGTCCACATCGTAGATCACGACCTCCGGCTGAATCTTCGGGCCGCGCTGCGTGGTTTTCCGGCCGTCCTCGGTCTCACCCAGAATCGGTGTCACCTCCGATCCCGCATAGGTCGTCGGCAGAACAATCTGCGGCAAATCGGTGCGCAACGCGATGGCTTTGCCGAGCCCTGTCGTCGAGCCGCCACCGACGGCGACCACGCCGTCGATATTCAGCTGCTCTGCCAGATCCATTGCACGCCTGGTGACCTCGACCGGCGTGTGCATGGTCGCATTATTGAACATGCCGATGGCCCGATCGCCAAGCACCTGGCGGACGCTCTCGGCGAGCGGCGTCTGCTCCGGCGTAGAGAGCACCAGCAGCCTGCGCAGCCCGAGACGGTCTGCCTCTTCACGCAGATTGGCGATCGTTGCGCGCCCAAATATGACGCGCGTGGAGAGCGCCTGATAGACGAATGTTTCAGACATGATTCATGTGATTCTTAAAAGGGGAACGGAGCCAGCTTAGAACCCGCGCCTACCCGACGCTCGACGAAAAGCCGCAGGCGTTGTGTTCAGGCGGCGGCGGAATACATTTGTTAAGTGTTCCTGATGTGAAAATCCGCAATCGAGAGCGATCGTGACCAGAGATTTATTTGTCCGCGAGAGGAATGTTTTTGCCGATTCTATCCGTCGACTCAGTACGAACTGGTAAGGCGTTTGCCCAAGGGTTGCGTTAAATCTTCGTACGAAGTTTGACTGGCTCATCCCAACCAGATTGCACAGGTTCGCCAGGCTGATCTGTTCACATAGGTTGGCGTCGACGTACTCGGTAATTTCCCGCAATCTGACGGGTGACAGGGCAACGGGATTGAATCCGTGGGCGCTGGCAACCTGCCCTCGGAACTGACGAGCTATCAATCGTTTTGCCATGGCCACAGCCAAGGTATCGACGTAGAGTCCAACGCCCTCGGCCTTCGACTGCATCAACCTCGAAATTTCATTCGCGATTTCCCAAAGCAACGTGTCCTGAACACACATTTCCGGTGCCCACTGCGCCACCTTCGCGCCCTCGTCATCCAGATCAGCGAGGCATTCGCCCCAAATTTCCCGATGCAGGTACAGATGCATTGTCTCGACCCTGGACTCGAGTCCAATACTGAATCCGCGATCCGCTGGCCAAAAAAAGATTCCTTTTGCCGGGACGTCACGCCTGACGACCTTATCGTCCGAGCGCGCGTTCACGCGCCCCCCCCGGCTCATATGAAATACCAGCAAGTGATGTCGAACCGGATCGAAGTTCGCCTGAAAGGGAAGCTCACTTTGGACAGATGCGGCTAGCGATGTCCACCCAAGGTTCCCACTCGAGTAGAACGGCTTACATGCCGGTCGCGTGACTATGCCATGCGTTTCTTCGCTGCGAATTGGTTCTGTGCCTGTCACTTCTCAACTCCTTCAAACATACAAGCAACATGTCTCTCCACCTGCCCTCTGGGGCGTCACCTGACCGTTGTTCGGGAGAAGCGATCCGGTTCGTTCAGCATCTGCCTGCCTATACGGACTTTAAACGTCCCGCCTCACCCTCTCTACACGAACGCGATTTGCCGGACATGTTCGACGAAAGGCTTCCGCTCGCATAGACCGTCGTACCAGGTACGAACGAATCCGTATTCCGGTCGCTCCACAGGAAGATTGAACCAGCGGTGAACTAACGGACCGATCGCGATGTCAGCGAGCGTAAACTCGTCCCCCGCAACAAACTTATGTTGCGATAGCACATTGTTCAAAATGCCGAGTAGTTCTGCGTTACGGGCTCGATGCTTTTCGATTACATCGGGCTGCCTTTGGTGTTCAGGGGTTCGTATGATACTTTGATAAAGCAGCGCGTTCACTGGGCCAAACGTACCTAACTGCCAGTCCATCCAACGTTCGATCTCTGCCCGCGCCAAGGCGCGGGCCGGATAAAGCTTCGACTCGAAAGAGATGGCAGAGATATATCTGAGAATCGTATTAGATTCCCAGATAGTCTCTTCACCATGCAAAAGCGTCGGAACGACGCCGTTTGGATTCTTTTTTAAATAGGCTTCTTCGCGGTTGCCGCCGTATGACCCACCCATGTCGACGCGGGTACAAACCTGGCCAATCTCCGCTAGAAGCCACATTACCTTCTGGACATTCGACGACGTATTCCGTCCGAGAACAGTGAAAGAATACCCCTGATTCGTCACAAAGCCTCCATACCGCGTTTTACCGCGCCCCTGGCGCCGAGCTGGTCATACCAGCGCTTTACGTTTTTGACAGACGACCACTCGATCTGGTGCAATTCGAATCGTGCAATCCACGGGTAGACCGCGATGTCGGCTATGCTGTAATCGCTGCCAGCGACAAATTCATTGTGCGCGAGTTGCTTGTCAAGGACGCCGTAAAGACGGCGGGTTTCTGCCCCGTATCGCTTGAGGCCATATTCCTGTTCCCGCGCATATCGCTGAAAGTGATGCATCTGCCCTAACATCGGGCCGACTCCGCCCATTTGAAACATCAGCCACTGGAGCGTCCGATAGTAGGCGCGTCCCGACCCAGGCATCAACTTCCCCGTCTTGTCAGCCAGGTACATCAGAATCGCCCCGGACTCGAATACCGTAATCGGCCGGCCATCCGGACCGTCCTCATCGACGATGACCGGGATTTTATTGTTAGGATTAAGCGAGAGGAATTCTTTAGTGAACTGCTCATCTTTCGTGATATCAACCCGGGTGACGCTATAACGCAACGCCAACTCCTCAAGGGCGATGGATATCTTGCGGCCGTTCGGTGTGCCCCATCCGTAGAGTTTTATCATTTCGCTTGATACTCCTGCATCATTCTTGAATCCGTTCCGGACTACGCAGCTTGTTCCACAACATAGTCGACTTGATATCGACCTACGCGCACGCCCGCCAGATCTTCCTTGATCTTCAGGTGGGCCGGGTGCGTTGCATAGTTTTCCAGCGCAGCCTTGGACTCGAACTCTGAATAGAGCACTACGTCGCACGCGTAATCGATTCGGCTAACATCCGCACCGACTTCAACCTTCACAAGGCCAGGGACGATCCCAACGATTCCGTCAAAGGCCGATCTCACCTTGTGGATAGCATTGGCCTTTTCCTCTTTTGTTTGACCCGTTACAGTCCACATCACAATGTGCTTAATCATTTCGATGAGTAACCTTTAAAGTTCACCTTCGTTAGCCAACCTGATTCTGCGCCAGAGGCTAGGCGAGAAATCATTGGATCTACTGTAACGGCGTTCAATGGCTGGAGCTACGTCAAACATGGGACTCCGTCTCCCGCGCGTTGCAAGTCAAGAGAGACGGAGCGGCCAGCTCCTTGCTTACGACTGAGTATCCGTCTACCTAGTCAAGTGCAAAGCCTAGTTCCCACGTGCACTGCACCGCATGCGCCAGCAACCGGTCAGTATTCGCGTCATGAAGGTCAATGAACTGCGCGGCTTGCCCTGCAGATTCGGCGTTGCATTCCGACAATGCGGTCGGGCACCGATCGAGGCAGCCAAAGCCTCGCTGCGCACCTCGGTGAGCCGGTCATACTCACGATACGGCAGCAGCTGTCCCTCGGCCCGGATCTCGATGGATTCGTCCAGCTACTCCCAGACCTCGATATAACGGTGCAGAAGCCAGAGGTTCTTGGGGGTGTCCTCCTGGAGGTACAGCACCCGGTTGTACTGCACCGTGAGCGACCTGGTCACGCGCAGCGTTTCGCGCCAAGCCAGCACCGTTGGTTCGCGGCGGCCGGTGCGCATCAAACGTACTGCGCCGCGACTTCGCGAAGCGCGCGATTTAGGCCGCAATGAAGGAGGTGCATAGCATCACCGCCTGGAGCAAAGTCGATCGATGATGCGTCGAGCACGGTTTGGTGCTACATCCACGTGGACATCAACAGTCGATGCGCCAGAGAATCGCAACATATTGCGGTACTGCGCCTCTATCACGGTCTTGTCTTCCTGGAACGTGAGTTCGCTCTGGGAGCGCACAATCTCTGTCACGTCCTGCATGTCAGGATGAGGATTGGTGGCGACCGTCCAAAAGTAATGCGCGCTCGTTTCAGTTTCAGGCGTCACGCCGTGGAAGCTACGGATGTGGAATCCTCCCCGGTTCGGGTCTGAAAGGCTCTCCGCTCCCGGCTCCATGGCACCTGCCCAAATCAGCAGGTGCGTCACGCGGAAGTCAATCTCCTGCCAACGATCAACGCTCCCCGAGAAAGGCCAGGCTGCGGAGTAAGTCGGCGGCGGCTCGGAATCCCGCATATATCGGGTGACGCGTATCGTGTCGCCCTCCTGCTCAATTTTCGTGTCCGCCTCCATGTGGACGCGTGCGTTGCCGCCAATGGTTCTGAGATGCACATAACCCAGATGGCTCAGATCGAGCAAGTTGTCATGTATGACCTGATACGGCGCCTCATAGTGAAATACACCTCCTCCAAATTTGTACTGAGGATCCTTATGTACCCAATAGCCTGGTGGCTCCTCTTGCGGCACCGGGTGCTCAGACGACCCAAACCAGATCCACAGAATCTGATCGCGCTCCCTGACCTCGTAGGCGCGCACCCTCGCCTTACCGGGGATACCAAGTTGGCCAGGTACCTCTTTGCAAGCGCCATCCGCACCGAAGAGAAGGCCGTGATAGCCGCAGCGAAGCCCCTCATCTTCGAGGGTGCCGAGTGACAGCGGAAGATTCTTGTGACAACAACGGTCCTCGAGTGCCACCGCTTTCTCCGCCATGCGGAACAGTACCAGTGGATGCCCGAGAATCGTTCGCGCGATCGGCTTATCGCTGAGCTCCCATGAAAAGCCGGCGACGTACCAGCGATCCAGCGGGAAAGCGGACGATGATTCCGGCATGTTCGGGTGGGGAGCATTCATGGTGTGTCTCCTTGATAGGTTGGGATCGTTACGGAACCAGCGGAATGGGGATCGTATGTGCTGACGCGAAGCGTCAAGCGGCTTCGTCCGCGTCGGTTTCAGCCGAGCGGCCAGAAGCCGTACAGCGCGTCAAACAGAACCAGTTCGAGCGGCACGCCAAGCTGGCGGGCGAGCAAACGCGTCGCACAACTTGCCACGCCCCTGCTAAGGTCTAGCAGCCGACGCGACGACTGAAGACTTGCAACGATTGTGGGCTACGCTGCGGCCCGGAGCATTGCATGCGGATCGAGAACGAATTTCCGCGGTGCGCCAGCATCAAACTCCGCATATCCGCGCGCTGCGTCTTCAAGCGGGAGGACTTCCACCCCGACGATGTCCGCGATGTTGATTCGGTCCCAAAGGATGGCCTGCATTAACGCCCGGTTGTATTTCATCACGGGGGTTTGCCCCGTAAAGAAGGTGTGGGACTTCGCCCACCCCAATCCAAAGCGAACGCTGAGGCTGCCCTTGCGAGCCGCATCGTCCGCAGCGCCTGGATCATCGGTAACGTAAAGGCCGGGAATGCCAATCATGCCAGCGGCCCGGGTTATCTCCATCAGCGAGTTGAGCACGATTGCGGGTGCTTCGTGCTGCGCGCCCTGATGGCCATGTCCCCGTGCCTCAAAGCCCACTGCATCGACCGCGCAATCAACTTCCGGAGAACCGAGAATCTGCTCGATTTGTTCGGCGAGACTCGCGTCCTGCGACAGATCAACGGTGAGGAAACCCACTTCGCGCGCGTGAACGAGCCGGGCAGGATTGATGTCGCCTACGATAACCGCTGCCGCGCCGGAAAGTCGTGATGCCGCGGCTGCAGCCAGCCCCACGGGACCTGCTCCGGCGATATAGACAGTACTTCCCGGGCCGACGCCTGCCGTAACCGCCCCGTGATACCCCGTAGGCAAGATGTCCGTCAGGCAGGTAAGGTCGCGGATCTTTTCCAGCGCCTGCGCACGATCGGGGAATTTCAACAGATTGAAGTCGGCGTACGGGACCATCACGTAGCGCGCCTGGCCGCCTACCCACCCGCCAATATCAACATAGCCGTACGCACCTCCCGCACGGGTCGGATTGACCGACAGGCAGACTCCAGTATGCTGCGCCTTGCACGTGCGACAGCGCCCGCACGCGACATTGAAAGGCACGGAGACCAGATCGCCGATTGCAAGAGTTTCGACGTCACGGCCTTTCTCAATTACCTCGCCAGTGATCTCGTGACCCAAAACAAGCCCGGCATGTGCCGTCGTGCGGCCGCGCACCATGTGCTGGTCCGAACCACAGATGTTCGTCGACACGACCTTGAGGATTACGCCGTGTTCAATCGTCCGTCCACGCGGATCGACAAGTTTCGGAAAGTCGATTGACTGCACTTCGACCTTGCCAGGTCCGACGTACACGACACCCTCGTTGTTGCTGATGCTCATCGACAGCCTCCTTTTTGACATTCCACAGTGCCGGTTGACAGCAACCCGTCTGCCACATTGGGCATTACGGTGGAATGCGTTCGGTGATTGAACTCCATTCAGTGCACTGAATGGTAATCCACGCATCACTGGGACTCAAGTTAGAAAATCGCTCTGGTTTTCCCTAGGACGGTCCCTAATAGACCGCATCCAGTGCGCCGGGATCGCGTATCAGGGTCGAAGGCGAGCGCCTCGTCTGTACGGCCGCGCGTGCATCTGCGCGCGTACCCGGCGTCAGGTACCGTGCAACGAGTGAAGTTATCGCCGCCTGCCTGCTGGCCCTTTTCTGCGCGCCTTCGTCGGTGGCGCATCGACGCTGCCGGACGTCTCAAGCGGTGCACGGCTACGCGCATTGTTCACGGAGACGAACTCGTGCATCAGCCGCATAAGGGTGGCCCTCTCCTCCGGTTGGAAGTTGCGAAACATTTCATCCTGCATCTTCCGCACTCCGTCAACCATGCTGCTTAACAGCCTCTGCCCTTCGGGCGTCAAAAACAACAATCGCTGGCGACGCCCCGCTATGTGAAGTTCGCGAACGATCAGCCCTTTGGCCTCCAGTCGCTCGGCTGTCGTTGCTGTGCTGGATGTATCCAGCGCGACTAGACCAGCCAGCGTCTTCTGGTCTGTGCCGGGCCGCTCGTGCAGCATTCTAAGGATCGCATACTGGATCGGCGTGACCTCATCGCCGAGTATCTCGTAGAAAATGGAAACTGATATCTGCTGTGCGCGTCGAAAAAGGTAGCCCGGCTGCTCATACAGATCCATGAATACGGAATTGAGGCCCGGCGCTGGATCAAGTGTCTGAGGGGATGGGATGTTCGTCATGTCTGTGCGAGTTGGATCAGTAAGTGCCTGGCGGCATCAGGTGGATCGGCTAGCCGCATGACACCGATTATGAGCCACGCGGTCGGATCTAACCAATACATCGGCAGCCCTTAAGTCGTCTCAAGGGACCGCAGCGGCAGCATCGGCCGACACTCGCGCCAGTACTGCGAAGACTGCATCGCATTCTTCGGGCGCGCACTATAGAAACCCGGGTACGGGTCGCTTCGCGTCACGGAATCGCGTCAGCCTTAACGCAATGGGCGATGCCCGCGGTTAAGCATCAATCGACAGCACCATTCAAGGCACGACATCGGGGAAACTACCGGGCAACCAATGCTTGCACGCAGCGAGTTCACAATATACCATTCAATTCAGTATACTGAATGGCTTGACTACGGCCGCGGTCGGATGATCGGTTCGATGTCGGCCGCTTTTGCCGGCCACATGCAGGACGAAGCTGCCGAGCAGTTTCTCTGCAACAATCATCTCGTCATAAGCGTGGCCTGTTCAAAGCACATGATCACGCGACACGGCGGGAACCATATTCACCCTTGAGCAGGAGCAAATGATGTGGCCTAAGAACGCTTGGCACATCGCAACATTTTCGAGGGAAGTGCAAGGGAACTTGTCACCACGCAAATGCTTCGGTGTCTCCGGAATTTACGTCAGGATGACGAATCAATGATTTCCCATATCCGGAACGCCGTCGATGCCATGCACACTGAAGACAAGGTCGTTGTTGAATTACGGCATACCGCGTTGACGCCGGCAAAGCGAAATAATCCGGTTTCCCCTGCGATCACAGTCGACGGGAGACCGATTCGAGGACGTCGCGTGCTCGATCTGTTGATAACGCAATGGAAACCGGAAGCCGATGCTTCCACGCTGGATTAGCGCGCAAACGCAGCGCAGAAATAGTGAAATACCCTCTAACAAATTTGCTACTCAGGCATCGATGATGCGTTCGCGCCTGACGGTATCCATCTCGTGAGCTTCATTCATGTCGTCCCGCGTCGCAAATGAGCGGTAACAGGAAAGTAATATGAGCATACCCGTAATCCCAGTGCGAGTCGTCAAGAAGATCGCAGAGACGACCGACATCTGCACATTCGAACTGGCTGAGATAGACGGCGCGAAACTGCCATCGTTTTCCCCCGGATCCCACATCGACGTCCATATCGGCAAGGACCTCGTTCGTCAATATTCGCTTTGCAACAATTCCTCGGAAACTCATCGCTATCTGATTGGCGTACTGCGCGATCCAAACTCACGCGGAGGGTCCCGCGCGATGCACGACAACATCAACGAAAACGACGTTATCAATATCAGTGTGCCGAAAAATCACTTTCCACTCCTTGATAACGCCAAACGGAGTCTGTTGTTGGCGGGCGGAATTGGCGTAACACCGATCCTCTGCATGGCAGAAAGGTTGGCGCTTATCGGAAGCGATGTGGAAATGCACTACTCCGCCAGATCCCCGGCGCGGATGGCGTTCCGGCAGCGGATATCGGCGTCTACATTCGCGAATCGCGTGCATTTTCATTTCGATGACGGCAACAAGCAACAAAAACTGAATCTCGACGATTTGCTGCGGACGCCGGGGCAGGACGTACACCTCTATGTGTGCGGCCCGAAGGGTTTCATGGATGTCGTCTTGGCAACAGCGCGTAAGAGTGGATGGCAGGAAGCCCAACTGCACTACGAATTCTTCTCCGCCGAGGTCGTCAAAACCGACCGCGACACTGCTTTCCAGGTCATGCTGGCGCGCTCTGGCCGGATTATCGATGTCTCCCCGAACACAACTGTGACCAAAGCACTCGCTGCCGCCGGTATCGACATCCCCGTTTCATGCGAACAGGGCATCTGCGGGACGTGCCTAACCCACGTTGTCGAGGGAGTACCGGATCATCGGGACATGTATCTGACGGATGAGGAGAAGGCGCAGAACGACCAATTTACCCCTTGCTGTTCCCGCTCATGCTCCCCCATTCTGGTTCTTGACCTTGACTGATTATGTTGCGTAGCCCATGGGAATCGCACCCACACGCTCTCCGAGAACCGAACGTCAGCCTCTCGACTCATTCGGCTCCTATCGCCCAACCAGCGACCCCGAATTCCAGTGAGGAAACAGGTTTGGCTGTCGCATTTGAATTCCGTTCAGCCAGTCCCACGCCCGCTCTCGAGCTGTTGCATGCCGCATGAGCCGGTCAGGAGCCCCCGTGAGGTAAGCGTCGAGGGAGTTCGTCGCACGAACCCGTCGGCGCTCCCGGTTTCGCCCTGAGGTTGCAGGCATGCGACACGGAATGAACAAGGCTGAACGCAATAAGCGCAATCGACTGTCTGGTCTTGACGGGCTCCGAAAGTCGATTCATACGAGACCAGGGCAAAAGCCTGGACTGCCCGTGCCATAACAGTGCATCGCGTGCAGGTCATCTAGCGAAGAAGAGAGGAGACACAGAATGTCTGGACGGACCGTTGGTATTAGCGCGGCGATCGACGCAGCGCCATTCAGCAGGATGCAGCAACTTGTCGTCATATTGTGTGCGTCGATCGCGTTGCTCGAAGGCTTTGACACGCAGGTGATTGCGTTCGTGGTGCCGGTCGTGGCGGGCAAATGGGGATTGCCGTTCTCTTCATTCGGCAAGGTATTCGGCGCCGGGCTCGCCGGGCTGATGGTGGGCGCCCTGACGCTGGGTCCGGTTGCGGACAGAGTAGGACGCAAGGCCGTAATTGTCGCGTCGATCGGTTTCTTTGGCTTATTCTCGTTGTCGAGCGCGTTCGCCGATTCGACCGGCGCGCTGATCCTGCTGCGCTTTCTGACCGGATTAGGAATCGGCGGCACCATGCCGAACATCATCGCGCTCACCGCAGAATACGCGCCCTCGCGCTTACGGGCCACGACCGTCAGCGTCATGTTCTGCGGCTTTCCATTGGGCGCCGCACTCGGCGGGGCCGTCGCCGCACGGATCATCCCGCATTTCGGCTGGCCGTCGATCTTCCTCGTGGGCGGTATGCTGCCACTCCTCCTCACTCCGGTGCTGGCTGTCGTCCTGCCGGAATCCCTGCGATTCCTGGCGACCCGCGCGCATCTGCGTGACCGTGGAGAGAAAATCCTGCGCGGCGTCCTCGGCGCGCAGCAAGCCGCCGATGTCGACATGGCCGCCGATGCCGTATCCGAACCGGCCTCCACCACGATGCCGGTGAAGGGCTTGTTCACGGAGGGACGGGCCCGCGGGACGATGCTGCTATGGGCAACCTGTTTCATCGATCTCATGATGATGTACTTCATGATGAACTGGCTGCCTACCTTGCTGAAACAGGCCGGTATTGCGCTCGACAAGGCCATCATCTCGGCGGCGCTCCTGAATCTGGGAGGTGTCGTGGGCTCCATCGTTCTGGCGCGTGCGATCGACAGGTGGCGGCCTGGACAGGTGCTCGCGTGCGTCTACGTGGTCACGGCGGTCTGCACCTGCGCGATCGGCCATATGACACACGCGCCGTTTGCCGTGCTGATGGGGATGATCTTCATCGTCGGCTTTTGCTTGATGGGCGGACAGATGAGCCTGAACGTGCTCGCTGCCGATTTTTACCCGACCTCCATGCGCGCAACAGGCCTGGGCTGGGCCCTGGGGGTCGGACGGATCGGCTCGATTATCGGACCAATCGCGGGCAGCCTGCTGATTGCCTTCGGCTTTGACGTGACCAGCCTCTTCACGACGCTGGCGATTCCAGGACTCGTGGCGGCGGCCTCCGTATGGTCGCTGAGCGTGTCGCAACCGGACGATACGTCCAGTGCGCTTGCCGGGACGACGTGATCCTGATCATGCGGGCACACGATACCGGGTGTCCGCACGCGCGGTCCGCACAACACGGCCTCGACACGAAGCAGAGCGCGCGCATTGTGTTGCGCGGGCGACCTCGCACCACGGTCACCCACAGATTTCAGCTAACGTCCGCAACCACGTGTTGAGAGGAAAATACGCCACGTTTTTTGCGGGTGATTCGCAATCCACATGTTTTTTGAAGCGGTGCTTATTAAAACAAAGGAGACGTCAATGAAAACGCGTAGGGTGTGAGGGGTGTCCCCTTGGTTCGGAAAGGCTTGTCGAGGCAGGGGTAATGCTAGCAGGTGGGGTTGATGTCTCTAGCTACGAGCACGCGTCCAACTTGTCGACTTCAAAGCAACGCTGAAAATCCCAGCCTGTGCCCGCGCCTAGCGAACGTCGCCTACTGGCCGAACTTGGAACTATCGGACTATGTGGATTGCCTTGGCTGCCGCCCGCGATAGACTGCGTCTCGGGAATTAACGACTTCATTTCACCTCCGGCAAACCGATACCCAGCATAATCTGCCGTGCGATCGGCGTGCGGAGAAGCGCCGTGATGACGACTTTATAGTCGAAAAGTCGACATCTTTATTTCGTTCTACGGCAATCGACTCGAAATTAGAACGCCGTTCTCAAATCTGCAATGCGAACCAAGGAAGGTAAGAGTAGTTCGATTTTTGTCCGTGCAACACCGCCAGTGTTAAGCCCACGAAAACATTAGCGTCTTCGTAACTCCTGTCCAGCGCGGATTGTTCGGCTGTGAAACTGCTGCTGCGGATTGCTTGGCAGATGCCACGCTCCAACTGGGGATCTCCTCTTCGGCGGTAGGAAATACGCATCGCGCCCAGGCGGTCTGGCAGGCGTTCAACGCGCAGCACGGCAAGCGGTTTCCCGCCACGATAACCAGGGCAGTTATTTATTCAATCCATTTACGGGATGTTGTACTAGCACCCTGCCTGTGGCGCGTCTGCTGTTTTGTCGAAAAACGCTGCGGCATGCTCGACAAACGCTCTAACCTTGGCCGGCAAGAGTATTCGCGAGTTGTATGCCAGCCGAATTTCAACCGCACCATCGACGATTTCGAAATCGCCAAGGATCGGTATCAACCTGCCGGAGGACAGTTCAGCCTGCACGAGCGCTGCCGGCACCGCACCGATGCCGAATCCTTCCAGTACCATTTCCCGATTGAATATTGGGTTGTTCGATGCGACGTGATACATAAGTGGGACAGTCAAGTCCTGCCCGCCCAGGCGGAAGGTCAACTCAGGCTTGCGAACCGACGGCGATATGGCAACGAACATATGTTTGGTGAGCTCGGATGGATGCTGCGGAAATGAGTGTCTTTTCAGATACTCCGGCGAAGCTACAATCGTGAGCGGTACGCGATCGAGAAGTCGGGTGATGACCATCTCGGTGCTCAACATGAAGGGGACGACGATGCCAAGATCATAGCCGTCCGCGACCAGATCCACCGGTCGCTCGGTAAGGGTCACGTCCAGATCTACGTTGGAATACTTGTGCTTGAAGCTCGCGATCAGCGGTACGAGTCGAAGCACGGTTGTCGTAGCATGGGCGACGAGGCGGAGCACGCCGCTGGGCTGAAGCGTCTGCATCGACGCTTCAGCCTCCAGCACCTCCAATTCGTCCAGAATGCGGCAGCAACCAGCATAAAAGTGTTCGGCGGTTTCCGTCATCGAAATCTGCCGAGTCGTCCGATGCAACAAACGGCTGCCCAACCGGGTCTCGAGTCTTGAAATGGCGCGTGACACCGCCGGTACGCTAGTCCCCAGGATGTCTGCCGCCCGCGTAAAGCTTCTCGACTCGACGACAGAACGGAATACTCGCAAACTCTCGATATGGTCCATAAGGTCCCTTTGTTCGCAGCGCATGGAACGCGCTTCGTGATGATCCCATCCACAAGAGTTGCCACCCAGCTTCGCCGGAGACAACCACCGTTTGAGTCATAAGTGCATCGTGGAACTCGTAGAGCACCAACGTGCCGAATGCACGCTGCATCGGGTTGGACTGTCCCTAGCCGCGCGCCTGATCCCGCATCGCGACCTTCCTCGCAGCCGGCGTCGCCGCCTTCGCCTGCGCTTCCACCTCGTTCTGCCCGATGATCTTCGCGATCTCCGCATCGGCTTGCTCGCCGTACTTCGCAAATACATCGGTGTGGTAGGTCGTGTTCACAGCAGCGCCGAGCTGCGTGCCGGAATCGTCGCGCGTGTCGGCGTCGACGTCCATCGACAGCCCAATGCGAAGCGGATGCGCCTCGAGCTCCTTCGGGTCGAGCGCGATACGCACCGGCAAGCGCTGCACGATCTTGATCCAGTTGCCGGTCGCATTCTGCGCCGGCAGCGTTGCGAACGCGCTGCCCGTGCCCGCCGAGAAGCCAATCACCCGTCCGTGGTACTTGACGCTCGAACCGTAGACATCCGCCGTCATCGTGACCGGCTGGCCGATGCGCATCCGGCGCAGCTGCACTTCCTTGAAGTTTGCATCGACCCACACGCCGTCGAGCGGCACGATCGACATCAGCGGCGTGCCCGGCCCGACGCGCTCGCCCACCTGCACCGAGCGCTGCGCGACGTAGCCCGTCACCGGCGCCGGCAACGTATTGCGTGCGTACTCGAGGTAGGCGTCGCGGACCTTGGCGGCGGCGGCCTGCACGTCCGGATGCTGTTCGACCGAGGTGCGGTCGGTCAGCGCATGGTTCGATTGCGCCTGCTGGCGAGCGGCGTCGAGCGCTGCCTCAGCGGCGGCTACCGTCTCCTGCGCGTGCGAGACGTCTTCGGCCGACACCGCGCCGGTACTGGCCACCGCGAGACGGCGTTTCAGATCGTCCCGCACGCGGGCCAGGTCCGCCTCGCGCTGCGCGACGTTGGCCGCATAGTAGTCGTTGTTCACGTAGAGCGTGCTCACCTGGCGCACGGTCTGGCCGAGCGCCGCCTCGGCGTTCAGGAGCGCGATCCTCGAATCCGCGGGATCCAGCGTGACGACCGGGTCACCCACTTTGACGATCTGCGTGTCGTCGGTGTCGACCGCGTTGACCGTACCGGTCACCTGCGGCGTGAGCTGCACGAGGTTGCCGTTGACGTACGCGTCGTCGGTCGACTGATGATATTGTCCATACGTAAAGTAATACGAACCATACGCAGCACCCGTGATGACGATCCCGATGCCGAGGAGCGCGAGCCACAGCTTGCGCTTGCCCGAGGAGCCGGGCGGCGGCGCCTTCGGCGCGGTTCCGGCGGGGGCACCGTGTGCGCCGGTGGGCTTGGATTGTGCCGAATCCGCGCTCCTGCGCTCGGACGTAGTGGTTTCGCTCATGTCAATGCTCCAGAGAGTTTGCGAACGTGCCGGTTCAACGCGCGGCGACGGCGGGGTTGGAAGGCGCGGCTCCAGCCGCACTGTGGGTTGATTCGGACGACGTATCGACGTAGCCGCCACCGAGCGCCGAGGCGAGCGCGATCTGCTGGTCGCGCCGGTCCATCAGCAGGTTGGCGACAGCCTGATCGGCCTGCAGCGTGTTCATGTCGGCGTTGAGCACGGTCAGCTGATTCGTGAGGCCGCCTTTGTACTGCGTGATGGCCA